>NZ_SWMA01000022.1:0-70807 GCF_005222685.1 Segeticoccus rhizosphaerae | reverse complement strand
GCCGACATCAAGCCCGCGCCCAACGCTGCCACTACGCCCGCCGCGGCGCCTCACCATAAGTGCGGCTGTAGTACTAGAGGCTGCACTACGCATCCGCCAGTCCAGCACGGGATGAGCACCCGAGCACGACCGGACCGCGCAAGCGACGGCAGAGTACAGACGAATGAGGCCAACGTAACGGCGACTTAGCTTGCTTGGCGAAGTTCGGCAAGCGTTCATGCAGACGGTCCGCGTGCATTCTGCTTCGCACCCGTGCTCGGGATCCTGCTGCTGATCCTGTCCAACAATCGCAGGCTCATGCAGGACATGCGGAACCGAACCTGGCAGAACGTGCTCGCGGTCCTCGGCCTGCTGGCCACCCTCGCCACCTGCTACCGACTTCTGATCGGCCCAATCAGCTGCTCAGCGCATCACGCAGAACACCTACGAGGCACGTCAAGTAGGACCCGCGCCCCGGACGGCCGGAGGTCCACCCTCCGGCCGCCTCTGCCGTGCCACCTCTTGCCCGGCTCCTATGCAGGCCATCAACGGCAACAACATGCAGGTCCACGCCGGCATCTAGGACGCCGGCGGTGCCCCATCGGCGGATCGCGTTACGGGCGCCGAGATCGACCACCAAGTAGTGCGTGGCTAGCCCCTCCAGCGGCAGCAAGGAGTCCACGTGCTCGATCACCACCTGGGGGCGGCCCGGTTAACCTCGCTCAGAACCCGCACCTCGAAACCGCTGGCGCGCGTGAACTCTTCCCCCGGGTGGAGGAGGCCATCACGGCCCGCTGCTCTCGCGAGGCATCAGCGTGTACGGAGCCGGATAGTGCCGGGGAGTGCTGGCATCGCCCCTGATCCTTGCGATCAGTCGCTCGACCGCGAGGCGAGCGATCTCGGCCTTGTCGGGGGCGATCGTGGTCAGGGTGGGCGTGACGAAGCGGCTGTCTTCGATGTCGTCACAGCCGACGATGGCCAGGTCGTCGGGGACACGGACGCCGCGTGCGCTGGCAGCGCGCAGGGCCCCGAGGGCCAGCGCGTCGTTGAAGCAGAAGACAGCGTCCGGTGGCTCATCGAGCGCGAGCAGCTGCGTCATGGCGGCTGCCCCGGCAGCGCGGCCAAACTCGGCGACGCCGGCGATGCGCTCCGCAGGCAGGGGCAGGTTTGCCGCGTCCAGCGCCGCGCGGAAGCCGCGGAGCCGATAGGTGGCGGTGTTGGTCAGGCTGCCCGGTTGAGCCCCGATCGCGGCCAAGCGGCGCCTACCCGTGCCGATGAGGTGCTCAGTGGCGGCTCGGGCGGCGGCTACGTTGTCGATGCCGACGTGGTCGAACAGCCTCCGGGTGCCGCGCTCGCCGAGCATGACGGCCGGAGCGCCGCCGTCGCGGGTGGACAGCTCCTTGTAGCCCAGCGCCAGCGGACTGAGGATGAGCCCGTCATACGCGAGGGGGCTGTCCCGCGCGACCGCCAGGCGACGTTCCCCGGCGGCGGTGCCCCCGGTGGGCTCGATTACGAGGGTGTAGGCGTGCGCGGCCGCTTGGTCGATGACGAGGTCAGCGAGCTCGGCGAAGTACGGCTGGGACAGCTCGGGCACGCCCAGGGCGATGATGCCGGTGCGGCGGCTACGCAGGTTGCGGGCCGCGGCGTTGGGCCGGTACCCGAGCTCGTCGACGGCGGTCTGGACCCGGGTGCGGGTCGCGTCGGCGACGTGGCGGTATCCGTTGACGACGTTGGATACGGTCCGGATCGACACTCCGGCCCGTTCGGCGACATCCCGCAGCGTCGCGGTCATGGCCCACGCTCCCTCCGCCGACTCTCCCGGCAATTCCCAAACACATCTTGCCACGTTGCAATGCGCGGGTGTACAACGTTGCAATCGGCGCTTGCCGCGTTCTTCTCGCCCAAGGAGGCAGCCGTGCACAGAGGAACATCGATCATGGCGGTGGCAGCTGTGGTGGCCCTGAGCGGATCACTGGCGGCCTGCAGCGGAGGTGGCTCGACCAGCCCGAGTGCTCAGGGGTCCGGAGGGGGGAAGGTCACGCTGACGTTCTGGAACGGGTTCACCGGCGGCGATCGCCCCGGGGTGGAGCACCTGGTGTCCCAGTTCAACAGCACACACAAGGACATCCAGATCCAGATGCAGATCATGCCTTGGGACGTCTTCTACCAAAAGCTGTTGCCCGCCTACGGCTCCGGCAAGGGCCCCGACCTGACCGCGATGGATAGCAACCAGCTGCCGGTCTACGCAGCCAAGGGCGTCTTCCAGCCACTGGATGACATCTTCAGCGGCGGCGGGCTCGACAAGAACAAACTGGTCAAGGGCGGGGTCGACGCCGGCCAGTACCAAGGCAAACAATACGGCATCCCGGCCAACTTCACCCCGACGCTGCTGTACTACAACAAGGACCTGCTGAACAAGGCCGGCATCACCTCCCCGCCGGCGAACTGGAGCCAGTGGGTCGCGGACCTGCGCAAACTGACCCTCCCCGGGGGCGCGAACGGCAAGCCCAAGCAGTATGGGATGGCGCTGGGTGTGCACGACACGATCGAGGTGCTGCCCATCCTGTTGTGGGAGAACGGCGGCGGCATCACCTCCCCGGACGGCAAAAAGGCGACACTGGACAACCCAGCCTCCGTGCAGGCGGTGAAGTACTGGGCCCACCTGATCACCCAGGACCACATCTCACCGATCGGGCTGTCCGGCGCTGACGCGGACAAGCTGATGTCGTCCGGCAACGCGGCGATGGAGGTCAACGGGCCCTGGCTGACCTCCACCCTGGACGAGGCCAAGATCAACTATGGCGTGTCCATGGTGCCCGCCGGCCCCAGGACGCAGACCACGCTGGCCGACAGCGTCCAGTTCTCGCTGAGCTCCAAGGCCGACCCTTCGAAGAAGAAGGCGGCCGAGACGTTCCTGTCCTACTGGAACTCCGCGACGTCTCAGAAGTATTTCGCGAAGAAGACCGGGTTCCCGCCGACCCGCACCGACGTCTCGCCGTCCGAGCTGGGCGGCAACCCGGCGTTGGCCCAGTTCGCGATGTACTCCTCCAAGGGACAGACCCTGCTGCCGGGCAACCAGCACTTCGCCCAGATCCAGACCGAGGTCTTCGACCCGACCATCGAGAAGATCCTCAACAACAAGGGCGACGTCGGTTCCTTGCTGACACAGGCGAACCAGCAGCTCGAGCCGCTGCTGGCCGGCAGCTGACCGTCCGCGTCTCGTTGATGCCAGTACTCGCCGCGCCCGAGCGCCCGAAGGTGGTGCCCCACCCCCGCAAAGGACTGATCCGCCAGCGGCGGCGGCGCACGCTACGGGCGTACGCCTTCGTGGCGCCCTCGCTACTGGTCCTAACCGTCTTCTTCGTCTGGCCGATGATCTGGTCGTTGCGACTGTCCTTCTACAACAGCACCCAGTTCGCCCCGGCCACGTTCGCCGGCCTGGACAACTATCGGCGGCTCTTCACCGACAGCGTCTTCCGCGGCGACCTGGTCAACACGCTGTTCTATGCCGCGGTGGTCACGCCGCTCAGCGTGGGCTGCGCGCTGATGTTCGCGCTTATGCTCAACCGGACCGTGATCGGTCGCTCGTTCTACCGGGCCTCCATCTTCATCCCCGCAGTGCTTTCGCTGGGAGTGATGGGGATCGCCTGGACCTTCCTGCTGGACCCGAATATCGGGATGCTCCCGGTGTGGCTGTCCCATGTCGGCCTGTCGATGGGCAACGGCATCAACTCTCCGGGATGGGCGATGGCCTACGTCATGTTCGTGGGCGTCTGGAAGAACGTCGGTTTCTACATGGTGATGTACCTGGCCGGGCTGGGCACGATCCCCGCCGAGCTGTACGACGCGGCCGCCGTGGACGGCGCCGGCGGGTGGCGCCGGTTCCGGCACGTGACCTGGCCACTACTGACCAACACGACACTGTTCGTCTGCGTGATCGCGGCGATCGCCTCACTGCAGGCCTTCGACCAGATCTTCGTCATGACCCGCGGCGGCCCCTACTTCCAGACCGAGACGCTGGTGTACATGATCTACCGCAAGGGCTTCCAAGACTTTCAGTTCGGCTACGCCTCCGCGATCACCTGGGTCCTGATCGCGCTCGTATTCACCATCAGCATGGTGCAAAACGTGTACTTCTCCCGTCGGGAGGTGCGCTACTAAGTGACGACCGACACCGCCGTCCACGGGCCGATCGGGGTGCACAAGTTGTCCGCTTCTCGGTTCGTCAACCGCACCGCGCTGCACCTCGGTTTGATCGTCGCCTCCCTGCTGGTCCTGCTTCCGGTGATCTGGATGATCCTGGCCTCCTTCCGGCCCGAGAGCGAGATCGTCCGGCATCCCGGCGAGCTGTTTCCGATCCACCCGACGTTATCCAACTACCAGGGCGTGGTCACCCAGATCCCGTTCGCGCGTCAGTTCGTCAACACTGTCATCTTCGCCGGCGGCGTGACCCTCCTGTCGCTGTTCTTCGACTCGATGATGGCCTACGCCCTCGCCCGGCTGGAGTTCCCGGGCCGCAAGTGGATCTTCATCGCCGTGCTGCTGTTCCTGATGATCCCTTACCAGGTCACGATGATCCCGGTCTATCAACTGGTCGCCCACCTGGGCCTGATCAACACCTTCCCGGGGCTGATCATCCCGAGAGCCACCAACGCTTTCGGGATATTCTTCCTGCGCCAGTTCTTCATCGGCATCCCGGCTTCCCTCGATGAGGCCGCCCGCATCGACGGCGCCAGCGAATGGCGCATCTACGCCCGGATCATCCTGCCGCTTTCCAAACCGGCCCTGCTGACCCTGGCCCTCTTCCACTTCATGTTCAACTGGAACGACCTGCTGTGGCCGCTGGTGTTCACCACGTCCACCGACATGGAAACCCTGCCGGCCGGGTTGGCCCTGTTCACCGGCGAGCATGTCGTGCAGTACGGGCTGGTCTCGGCGGGAGCGACCTTGGCCATGCTGCCCATGATCATCGCTTTCATCCTCGTCCAACGCCGATTTATCGAAGGCATCGCCACCACCGGCCTGAAGTAACCGAACAGGAGCACCGTGAAGCAAGCCAGCCTCGTCATCGACCCCGACTTCACCGTCGGCGACATCGACCATCGACTCTTCGGTGCGCTCGCGGAGCACATGGGCCGCTGCATCTACACGGGAATCTTCGAACCGGGCCACCCGACCGCGGACGAGCACGGCTTCCGCGCCGACGTCGTCGACCTGGTGCGCGAGCTAGGCACGACGCTCGTCCGCTATCCGGGGGGCAACTTCGTGTCGGGATACCGCTGGGAGGACGGCGTGGGCCCCGTCAATAACCGCCCCGCGCGACTGGACATGGCCTGGCAGTCTCGGGAACCGAACACCTTCGGCCTGAATGAGTTCCACCGGTGGACCGAGCTGACTCGGCAGCAGCCGATGATGGCGGTGAACCTCGGCACCCGCGGCGTCCACGAGGCAGCCGACCTCGTCGAATACTGCAACCACCCCGGCGGCAGCGCCCTGTCCGACCTGCGCAAGGCGCACGGACGGCCCACCCCTTTCGGTATCAAGTTGTGGTGCCTGGGCAACGAGATGGACGGACCATGGCAGATCGGGCACAAAACCGCCTACGAGTACGGCCGTCTCGCCCGGGAGGCCGCCACCGCGATGAAGTCGATCGACCCCAGCATCGAAGTGGTGGCCTGCGGCAGTTCCAACGGCAACATGCCCACCTTCGGTGACTGGGAGGCCACCGTGCTGAGCGAGTGCTACGACGAGACCGACTATCTGTCGTTGCATGCCTACTACGGCCAAGGGACCCAGGACCTGGGCAGTTTCTTGGCCTCGGCCGCCCACATGGACGCCTTCATCGACGGGGTCATCGCCACCGCCGACCACGTCCGAGCCAAGCTCCGCCGCCGCAAGCGCATCCAGTTGTCGTTCGACGAGTGGAACGTGTGGTACACCGACACCTTCAAGGGAGGCGACTGGGCGAAGGCCCCGAGACTCAGTGAAGACAACTTCAACGTTGCCGACGCCGTCGTGGTGGGCAACATGTTCATGTCCCTACTGCGGCACGCAGACCGGGTAGCGGTCGCCTGCCTGGCCCAACTCGTCAACGTCCTGGGACCGATCCGTACCCAACCCGACGGGCCGGCCTGGAAGCAGACCATCTTCCATCCGTTCGCGCTCACTGCCGCGAACGCCCGCGGCCAGGTGCTGCGCAACACACTGCGCTCCCCTCGCTACGAGACCACCGAGTACGGCGACGTCGACCTAGTGGACACAGTGGTCACCTACGACGCCGAGTCCGGCCAGCTCGTCGTCTTCGCGGTCAACCGCGACACGAGCGAACCGGTCGCACTACACCTGGCCCATCGCGACCTGAAGTGCATCGGACCGGGCAGCCACACCGTCTTGGCGGACAAGGACCACCAGGCGATGAACACGCAGGCTGACTCGCACCGGGTCGAGGTGCGCACCAGCGCCACCGATCCACACGATCCGCGCGGCGAATTAGACGTCCTGTTGGAGCCCTTGTCGTGGAGCATGCTCCGACTGCCAGTCCAGCGCCCGAGCTGACAGCACCTGGCCTGTTGACCGGGACGGGTGTGTTACTCGGCACCCCCGCGCTCGTCGCGGCAGCCGGACAAGCACCAGCATCGAGATCGGGGCGATCTCGTGGCAAAGTCGCGCCGTGAGCAGGGCCTGACCTCGGCGTTTCCGCTGGCCAGGGCCCTACGCGCCACGAGCCGGGTGACTGGATTTGAACCTGCCGCTTCTTCCGTTCCAAACGCTTCCTGGACACGGCGAGATTTCCCTACGATCGAATGCCGCGGCCGGTGGCGGGGATCCTACGACGGGTGATGGCAACGGCGCTCGCGGGCAGAGCGCGGCGTCGCCTCGTGCGGTGACGGTGCCATCACGATGACTCCGCCGGGGGCCACTATGCCCGGTCGATGCGCTGTGCGGCATCGTGGCGCAGGGGGTCGATGACGTGCTGGTAGCGCGTGAGCAGGGAGGCTTGCGACCAACCGAGCAGCCCCATGACCACGCGTCCGTCGACGCCCTGGGCCAGCAGCATGGTTGCCGTGGTGTGCCGTGCGTAGTGCAGGCGCAGCGGGGGGACGCCGGCTCGCTGGGTGAGGGCGCGCCAGGCCTTGGCGTCGACCGAGGGGTGCTGGGGTTGCCCGTCGGGGCGGGGGAAGACCAGCTCATACTCATGCCAGGCAGGACCGGCTGCGAGCCGGTGGGCGGCCTGGCCGCGGCGGTGCTGCCGTAGCTGTTGTAGCAGTTGTGGCGGCACGGCCAGAGTCCGGCGCCGGGCCCGTGACTTGACGTCTTCCAGGACCCAGCCGCCACCGGTGCGGTGGGGGCACTTGGCGGGCTGGTGGTCGGGGTCGGGTTCGCCACAGCCGTGGTGCCAGCTGGGTCGCTGCAGCTGTCGCCGGACCCGCAGCTGATGTTGCTCGAAGTTGATGTCCTCCCACTTCAGCCCCAGGGCTTCCCCCTGCCGCAGTCCCAGGGCCAGCGCCACCGACCACCTCGCGCGGTTGGGCAGCTCGATCGCGGCGAGCAGGATCCGCCGGCAGTCCTTCAGGGAGTAGGGTTCGAGCTCGGTCTCGCGCACTCGGGGGACGACTGCGTGGGTGCACGGGTTGGCGACCAGCAGTCCGCGGCGGACGGCCGTGTTCAGCGCCGACCGCAGGATTCGGTGCAGTGAGATGGCACTTTGGGGGAGCGCCCGGCCACCCGGTAGAGCAGGTCGTCGATGTCACGGACGGCGATCCGGGCCAGCGGCCGGGATCGCAGTGGGCCGCAGTGGACGCGGACGAGGCTGGTGTAGGTGTCGAAGGTCTTGGGTTTGCGGGTGCGCTGGATGATCACCAGCCACTCGTCGAGCCACTGTCCCAGGGTCAGCTGCTGGTTGGAGCTCGGCCGGTGCGCTGATCGAGCCCGTTCGGCCTCCAGCGCGGCGACCTTCTCGGTGACCTCCTGGCGGGTGTGTCCGCGCACGTGGCGCCGGACCGGCTTGCCGGCGTCGGTCCGTCCCATGGAGACGTAGCCGTGCCAACGACCGTCGCTGTCCCGCTGGATGGAGGACCGGCCGTTGGCGGCCCGGGTCCGGGCCGCGCCGCGGCTCACGACGCCCTCGCCGAGGACGCCACCGCCCGGATGGCGGCCGGGGGTGTCTGGGGCGCGGGGACCTCGGCTGCTTGCCGAAACTCGTCCAGGTGCTCGGCCGTGATCAGGGTGCGGGCGCCGACCTTGAGGTGACTCAGCCGGCGCTGCTTGAGCAGCTTGTGCAGCATCGACACGCTCACCCCCAGCTCGGCCGCGGCCTCGCGGATCGAGAACGTGGCGCATGCCCCGGTCCGGCTGCCGTCCGTCGGGGTGGTCGCGGCCGCGTGCGCCAGGGCCTGCGCGTCGTCCGCGATCTCCTGGTGCAGCCGGTCCAGCTCGGCCAGTCGCTGCTGCAGGTGGTCCAGCAGCCGCGCGAGCTCGGCGTCCGACGGGCCGACCGGCCGACCGGTGAACTGAGATCAGGTCGGGTATCCGTGCCTCCGCAAGCCGCGCGTCGGGGGGCCTGCGATCACTGGCCGGCCGGCGACCAGCACCGGGCGGACCGGACCCGCGGCGGGCCGCAGAGCCGTCGCAGGGTCGGTGGTCGGCTCTAGCGGTGCGTCGGACTGTCCCTGGCTGCACCGCGCTGTGGTCAACTGCACCGATATTTGCACCGGTTGCCTCGTTTCCGAGGGCTGACGGGTTCATCAGCGGCCGTCGATGAGCCGTTGACCTGCGCAAACGTGTGGAGCCGCCTATCGGAATCGAACCGATGACCTATTCATTACGAGTGAATCGCTCTACCGACTGAGCTAAGGCGGCGGGCGCCCGAAGGCACGCCGGACGAGTATACGAAGGACCATCGAAAACTCCGAATCGGAGCCGGGCGCGCCCTGCGTCCCGGCAGCCTACGAAGGACGGTCGTGCACGGAAGCCTTTCGCACACACCGGGCCCGCAGCCAGAGCGCGGTCCCGGCCACGACCGGACCTGGTCGACCGGTACATCTCCTCCAGCATGGAGTCGAAGCAGCTCTGGCGCGGGTCGTCAGCAGAGGCAGACCTCAGCACCTCTTGGCCGAGGCAGGCACCGAGTCGTGCAGCAGGTAGGCGTCCACCGTGTCGTCCACGCACCGGTTGGACCGCATGTATGCCGTGTGCCCGTCGCCGTCGAACGTCAGCAGGTGCCCGTTGGCGAGCTGCTTCGCCAGGCGCACCGACCACTCGTAGGGCGTCGCGGGGTCGCGCGTGGTGCCGAGCACCAGGATCGGCCCGCTGCCCTTCGCTGTGATCTGGTGCGGCCCGGGGCTGTCGGGCGACACGGGCCAGAACCCACACGGCACACTGCCCCACGCCAGGAAGTCGCCCCACGTCGGCGCCACGGCACTGAACGACTTGGCGCGCGCCTCGTAGGCGGACAGCTGGTCACTCCCGGGCCGGTCCATGCAGTTCACCGCGTAGATGG
Source organism: Segeticoccus rhizosphaerae (assembly GCF_005222685.1). Taxonomy (NCBI): domain Bacteria; kingdom Bacillati; phylum Actinomycetota; class Actinomycetes; order Micrococcales; family Intrasporangiaceae; genus Segeticoccus; species Segeticoccus rhizosphaerae. The sequence continues at coordinate 61,329 of NZ_SWMA01000022.1, read as the reverse complement.
ACTGCATCATGTTGTTGCTGTAGGACCCGTTGCTGTTGCGCTCGGCATACTGGTCGGCCAGCTGCATCAGCGGCGTGCCCTCGCCCTTGAAGGCCGAGCTGAGCGCATCGGTCAGGATGCCCCACGAGCCCTGGTCGTACATCGCGGCGGCGACCCCCATCGATCCCCATCCCTCGGTGAGCTTGGTGACGCGGGCGTCGCCGGTGACCGGCAGTGGGTGGGCGTCCAGCTGGGCCAGGAAGTCTCGCAACCGGTTCATCCCGGCGTCGACGCTGTTGCCGAGCGGGCAGTCACCCTCGCCCACGCAGTCCTGCACGTAGGCGCGGGTGGCCCGCTCGAACCCCTCGGCCTGCCCCTTGTCCATCTGCTCCCCGGTCAGGTCCGGCGGGACGACCCCGTCGAGCACGAACCGGCCCACCTTCTTCGGGAACAGTCCCGCGTAGGTGGCGCCGAGGAACGTGCCGTAGGACTTGCCGAGATAGGTCAGCTTCGGCTCACCGAGCGCCGCGCGCAGGATGTCCATGTCCTTGGCCGCGTCCTCCGTCGACATGTGCGCGAGCAGCGGACCGGCATTGGCCCCGCACGCGTTGGCGAACGCCTTGGCGTTGGCGAACGTCGTCTGCTCCTCCGCGCGGTCGTCCGGCGTGGGGTCGGCCCCGAGGTACTTGTCCATCTGGCTGTCGTCGTAGCAGGTGATGGGCGCGGACCTGCCGACGCCGCGCGGGTCGAAGCCCACCACGTCATACACCTGACGGATCTTGGAGCTGACGATGTAGTCGGCGTATGACGCGTACTGCACCCCCGAGCCGCCCGGCCCGCCCGGGTTGACGACCAGGGCGCCGAGGTGGTTGGACTGTTTCTTGGCCGGCGCCTTCAGCACCGCCAGCTGGATCGTCGCGCCGTCCGGCTTCGCGTAGTCCACGGGCACGGTGAGCCTGGCGCACTGGTCGCCGTCCTCGCAGCCGCTCCACTTCAGCTGCTGGCTGTAGTACCGGCTGAGGTCGGGCCTCGGTGGCTTCTGCGCCGCTGCCTTCTGGCTGGGGTCGAGCGGCGGCGGCTCGTCGGCGCCCACCACGCTGGTGCACCCTGCGACGGCAAGGCTCAACGCCATCGCGGCAGCCACCAGGGCACCGGCGCGCGTCGCGCCCTTGCCCGTATGCCGTGCCCCCATCACCTTCACGTGCTCACACCCTCTCGATGCCGACCGCGGGCAGTCGGCGCCGCGGCTCGGACCAACGCTAACCCGCCGGGCTGGGTGGCACCGACCAGCGTCCGCCGAGGAGAGGGCCGGGGTCCGGCGGGACCACGGGGCCGGGCATCGTGCCGGGCATGGGTGAGGCCCCCGGACCACGGACCGGGGGCCCCACGTCAGCGACGGCGTGGGCGGCGGATCAGCGCCGGATCTCGATGATGCTGCCGTTGCCGGTGGGCATCCCCTGCTCGTCCATGGGCGCCATCGTGCCCACGTAGAGCCGGTTGCCGTGCGCCTCGATCGAGAGCGGGTTGGCCACCTTCTGGTAGGGCATGGCCTTCCCGTGCCGGATCGTCGAGACCTGGCCGCCGAACAGCTCGGTCACGAAGACCTGGCCCGAGCCGGTCACCGCGAGGTTGGTCGCGCCCAGGAACCCGGTCGCCTGCCGGGTGGCCTTCTTGGTCCAGGGGTTGACCTTGTAGACGCTGCCACGCGCTCCGAGGCTCGGGTCCTCGGGGCCGCCGGGCAGCGTGCTCACCCAGAGCATGCCGTGCCGGTCCATCTCGACATCGGTCGGGACGGGCTCGAACTTGTAGGTGACACCGACCATGCAGGCCGGCATGCCGAGGCCATCGGCCATCTGCTGGGTGACCGTGAGCGGCTGGGCCGGCAGCACCTTGAGGGTCCGCACCTTGCCCCACTTGTTGACCATCAATAGGTCATTGCCCCCCGCGTCCGCGACGATCCAGTTGCCGTGGCCGGCCCAGGTCACCGAGTAGGGGTGGGAGTCGACGATGCCGGTGTAGCCGGCCGGCCCACCGGTCATCTGCTCCAGGGTCTGGATCACGCACGGGTCGCTGCCCGAGTAGCCGTAGGTCCGGTTGCTGTCGGGGTTCTTGGTCTGCTCCCAGCCGGACAGGTCGGCGGTGACCGCGCGGTGGCCCTTCCGCTTGATGGTCAGCGAGGTGCTGCCCTCGGCGTAGTTGGTCGAGGTGTAGGCCAGCGAGCGGCCGGAGGGGTCCAGGGCGACCCCGGCCACCTCGCCTGGCTGCGGTCCGGTGGCGACGGTCTTGAGGTCACCGTTCCACCTCACCTTGGACACGAGCGACGTGCCGCCGTCGGCGACGTAGACGTCACCGTGGTTGACGGCCAGCTGGAACGGAGCGACCACCTGGGTGGACAACGTCTTTGTCCAGTGGCCGTGGTTGCCGTGGGCTTGCGCCATCGGCGCCGACGCAATGGACATGGCTGACACCGCAAGGACTGCGGTCGCCGCCTTGAGCTTGTGGGACATCGAAGGCTCCAACGATCCGTAGGAGACAGGCACAGGGGAGCGCCTGCCGGACCGTCGACCCCCCGACCCCCTCCAGCGGGTCGGCAGATCCTGTCGAAGAAGGTAAGGCCAGGAACCTGCGAGTGAAGCATTTTTCCCGAAACTGCTCCGTTCTGTGCGCCGAACGGTCGCCCTGCTTCGCCGCTCAGCGGGGGAGTTGCAACGAGATCGCCATCGCCTCGAGGGCCAGGAGTGGTGGGACGTTGGCGGCGATCCGCTCTCGCGCCAGCCCGATCGCGTCCATCGCCCCGAGCAGGGCTTCGGGCCCCAGCGTCGCCGCCAGCTGCTGCACCTGCTCGGACTGGTCGGCGTTGACCAGCCCGACGGGCGCTCCGGTGTGCAGGATGAGCGCGTCGCGGTAGATCGACAACAGGTCGATCAGCGACCGGTCGATGACGTCGCGGCCGAACCGCGTGGCACGGGTCTTCTGCTCCTTCTCGAGCGCGTTCAGCTGCGAGCGCACGTGCGGTGGCTGGGTGCGGGCTGACGGATCGGCGCCGAGCTGCTCCATCAGCCGGCTGCGTTCGGCCATATCCCGCTCGGCCGAGGACGCGTTCGACTCCTCGGTGGCGATGGACGCGAGGTCGGCGGCGGCGTTCACCGCGTCACCGACCGAACGGATCCGGCTCGCCAGAACCAACACGTCGCGACGGCGGATCCGCGCGCCGTCGTCCCTGGCCAGCCGGCGCGCGAGTCCGACGTGGCTCTGGGCGGCGCGGGCGGCATACAGGGCCATCGGCCGGTCGATGCCGTCGCGTCGGACCAGCAGGTCGGCCACCGCCTCGACCGGCGGAGTGCGCAGCCGCACGTGACGGGACCGGCTGCGGATCGTGATGATCACGTCCTCGAGCGACGGGGCACACAGCACCCAGACGGTGCGGGGCGTCGGCTCCTCGAGCGACTTCAGCAGCGCGTCCGCAGCCGACTCGGTGAGCCGGTCGGCGTCCTCCACGATCACCACCCGCCAGCGCCCGACCGAGGGCCGGTGCGCGGCCAGCTGCACGAGCTCACGGGCCTGCTTGACCTGGATCGACAGCCCCTCGGTGGCCACGACCATGACGTCGGCGTGTGAGCCGTCGCGGGCCGTCCGGCACTCGCGACAGGTGCCGCACCCGTCGTCGGGGCACTCGAGCGCGGCCGCGAAGGCTCGCGCCGCCACCGACCGGCCCGAGCCGGGAGGCCCGGTGAACAACCACGCGTGGGTCATCGAGCCGGGCTCGGCCACCGCCCGCTGCAGCGTCTCGACGGTCGGCTGTTGGCCGATGACGTCGTCCCAGACGGTCACCGAGACCCCCTCCGACGGGCCCAGCCGGCGGCGTTCACGACAGGGCCCCCTGGTCCAGCAGCGCTGTGACCCGTCGGCGGATGTCGAGCTGGATGTCGTCCGCCGGGCGGCCGGCGTCGACCGCCAGGTAACGCGCCGGCTCACGGGCGGCAAGGTCGAGGAAGCGCCTTCGCACCGCGGCGTGGAAGTCGTCGGGCTCGGACTCGAGCCGGTCGTGCACCTGGCCACGGCGGGCGCGGCCCACGTCCGGGCTCACGTCCAGCACGACCGTCAGGTCGGGTAGCAGCTCCTGCGTGGCCCAGCGGGAGAGGTGCTCGACGTCCTCGGCGGCCAGGTCTCGGCCGGCCCCTTGGTAGGCGATGGAGGAGTCCATGTAGCGGTCGGTGACCACGACGACGCCCCGCGCGAGGGCCGGGCGGATCACCGTCTCGACGTGGTGGCCCCGGTCGGCCGCGAAGAGCAGGGCCTCGGCTCTCGGGGTCACGTGCTCTCCGTGCAGCAGCACCTGCCGGATCGCCTGCCCGACGGGGGTGCCGCCCGGCTCGTGGGTGAGCAGCACGGTGCGTCCGAGCGACTCGAGCCAGTCGCCCAGGAGCGCCGCCTGGGTGGACTTGCCGGCACCGTCACCGCCCTCGAGCGCGATGAAGTGCCCGGTCGCGGCCCCGGGGCCCGCGGCGTGTCGATCGGGATCGGGCTCGTGCGGGTGGGTCACACGGTGAGCCTAGGACAGCCCGCCCACACCGGTCCGCGCCGCCCGAGGAGCGCGCCTTGGCGAGCTGTGGGGCACGGCCAGCCCGGCCTCACGGCACATGTCGTCATGTTGACGGTCGTCACAGGCACATGGCAGGGTCGCGACATGCCGAACTCGACGGGCGCACAGGTGGCCCTGGTCACGGGGGCGGGTCGCGGGATCGGCCGCGCCATCGCCCGCAAACTCAGCGCCGAGGGCCTGCTGGTGGCCCTGACCTCCCGCAGCGAGGACGAGCTGGCCCAGACCGCACGGGAATGTGCGGGGGAGACCCTCGTCGTCCCGGCCGACGTCACTGACCCGGAGGCGGTCGAGGCGGTCTTCACCGCTGTCGAGCAGCGTTGGGGCCCGGTGGACGTCCTCGTCGCGGGCGCCGGAGCCGGCACGTCGGCCTCGGTGCACAAGACGACCGACGAGCAGTGGCAGCAGATGCTCGACGTGAACCTGACCGGCCCGTTCCGCTTCCTGCGCCGCGCGATCCCCGCCATGCTCGAGCGTCGCCACGGCCGCATCGTGGTGATCGCCTCGGTCGCCTCGAAGATCGGCGAGCCCTACATCAGCGCCTACACCGCGAGCAAACACGGCGTCCTCGGGCTGGTGCGCTCGGCCGCCACCGAGCTCGCGACCACCGGCGTGACGGTCAACGCGGTCTGCCCGGGCTACGTCGACACCCCGATGACCGACCAGACGGTCGCCGGGATTCAGGAGAAGACCGGCCGCAGCCAGGCCGAGGCCCGCAGCATCCTCGAGCGCAAACAGCCCATCGGGCGGCTGATCACCCCCGAAGAGGTCGCCGACGCGACCTGGTTCTGCATCGGCAACGGCGGGGTCAACGGCCAGGGGATCGATGTCGACGGCGGAGCCGTGCAGTCGTGACCGCACCGCGCAAAGCCACCCACGAAGTTCTCCGCTTCGCTCCGATACTTCGCGGGGACCCCGGGTGAGCATCGAGCGGGTCAACCCGCCTGAACTCGGTCGCCCCAGCGGCTTCTCGCACGCCACGGTCGGGCAGGGGCGGGTCGTCTTCCTGGCCGGCCAGACCGCCCTCGACCCGTCGGGTCGCATCGTCGGCGACGACGTGGTGGCGCAGTTCGAGCAGGCGCTGGGCAACCTGTTGGCGGCGCTCGCCGCGGCCGGCGGCAGGCCCGACGACCTGGCAAGCCTGACCGTCTACGTCGTCGACATGGACGACTACAAGGCGCACTCGCACGGCATCGGCGCGGTGTGGAAGCGGCTGGTCGGCCGCAGCTATCCCGCCATGGCAGGCATCGGTGTCGCACGGCTGTGGGACGTCGAGGCGCTGGTCGAGGTCCAGGGCTTCGCCGTGCTCGCCCCCTGACTCCAGAGGACTTCAACGTATGCCGTGCCGTCGCCGGCGCGCGGTGCCGCCGGCTCGCGCAGGGGGCCGTCAGGCGGCGTGGCGGCCGCGCGGATCATCGCCGCGCGCCTCATCCGTCGCCATGTGCTCCCCGCGCAACTGCCAGCCTGACGGCGTCACGGTCCACCGCAAGCAGTCCCGGTCGGCAGGCAGGACGAAGTCGCGGTCGAAGTCCTGGAGCCCCTCGACATACGCCCGTTCCGCCTCGGCGACCTGCTGGACGACGTCCACCACCACGCGGCCGAGATGCCAGAGGAAACTCTCGCCGTGGTGGATCGAGCTTGCGGTCATGACACCAGCATCCGTCGGCGAGGGGCGGCCGACAAGATCCATTTGTGCCGTGCATCGCGCGGAACCTGCCTCGTGCGGGCGGCCCACGTCGGTCGGCGTCCGTTGGCCTCCGCTGGCCGGGCCGTCGCGCACCGAGGCGCTACCGTGGGCGCTACCGAGGCGGGAGCGGGTGACTGAGCCATCGAGGCGTTGGGAGTCGACGAGTTCGACCCGTTCGTGCGCGGGTTGGACTACCCCATGTTCGTGGTGACCAGCGCGCACGGTGGCGTCCGGGCGGGGTGCCTGGTCGGTTTCGTGACCCAGGCGAGCATCGATCCGCCGAGGCTGCTGGTCTGCCTGTCGGTGCAGAACCACACCTATCGGGTGGCGCGAGAAGCGTCGGTGTTGGCCGTGCACGTCCTCGCCTCCGACCAGCACCACCTGGCTGAGTTGTTCGGCGGCCAGACCGGCGACGAGGTGGACAAGCTCGAACAGTGTCGCTGGCGGCCGGGACCGGACGGCGTGCCGTTGCTGCAGGACTGCACGCCGCGGTGCGTCGGTCGCGTCCTGGCCCGGCACCCCCTCGGCGACCATGTCGGCTTCCTCATCGAGCCGGTCGTCGTCGAAGGGGACACCAGCGCTGACGTGCTGACCCTGCAACAGTGCCACGACCTGTCGCCCGGTCACCCGGCCTGACCGCGGGAGCGAGTGTGGATCGTGACCGAGTGGGTATCGGTCGGGGATCCACGAGCTCGAGAGGGTGACTCAGATGAAGACCGCACGGGAAATCATGACGGGCGATGCCACATGCGCCGGGGTCAACGAGACGTTGGTCGACGTGGCGCGCAAGCTGCGCGACCTGGAGGTCGGATCGCTGCCGATCTGCGGTGAGGACGACCGGTTGAAGGGCATGATCACCGATCGCGACATCGTCGTGCGGTGCATCGCCGAGGGCGGTGACCCTGCCTCGACGCAGGCGGGCGAGTTTGCCCAGGGCAAGCCGGTGACCATCGGCGCCGACGACTCCGTCGAGGAGGCGCTGCGGACGATGAGCGAGCACGGCGTGCGGCGCCTGCCGGTCATCGACGGACACGACCTGATCGGCATGGTGAGCCAGGCTGATGTGGCGGCCAACCTGCCGGAGGACATGAGCGGGCAGCTGGTCGAGAGCATCTCGGTGCAACGCAGCAACAACTGACCACCGGGCCGGGCCGGCCACTCTTCCGACTCGGTGTGCAGTGACTCGGCCCGGCACGTGGTGACCCGGCTTGTCCGCGGCGTTCTGGGCGACCGAGGGGCTGAGGGAGTCAACTGTTGCCGGCAGCAGTTTCGGGCGTTCTCAGGACGCGGAGCACTGCCCTTGCCTACGGTGCTTGCATGGGCGGACAGCCGCGAGTCACCTTCGGGCAGTTGCGGCCCGGCGAGTGGGTGGTGGCCGTCGACGATGCCACGGTGGGCAGGGTCCGGGGTGACGAAGAAGCCGGTTTCCAGGCTCGTCTGGATGCCGGTGAGTGGCTCCCCACCGTCTACGCCGACATCTCGACCGCGGTCGAGGTGATCGCGTTGGAGGCAGCGCTGCGGGCGAGACGCTGAACGCCCGGGGCTCAGCCGGATACCGTTGTGGCGACTGGTCGTCGGTCCTGCGCCGTCACGGCCCCGTGGGCGGCTTCACGGCGGTCCCGACGATCATCGGTTGACCCGGGAGGAGTGCTGCCACCCGCAACCCGAAGCGACGCAGACGCGTCACGGTCAGCGGAGAACGCTCCAGGGCCGCTGCCGTGTCGCGGTTCTGGTGGCAGTTGCCGTCGACTCGGCGAGACAGGGGCGTGAGCGCGTCCTGGGCCAGCGCCGCGACCCGGTTCTGGGCCCTCACGTGCTCCCCGAACCGCAGCTCCCCGCCGGGACGCAGGACGCGGTTCACCTCGGTGAGGGCAGTGCCGAGGTCGGGCACCGAGCACAGCACGAGCGTCATCACGACGGCGTCGGCGCTCCCGTCCGCCACCGGCACGTCGTCGGCGTGACCGGCCACCACGTCGACGGGGACAGCAGCCGAAGCCGCGTTCTGCTCCGCGTGTCGGCGCAGGACGTCGTCCGGTTCCACCGCCACGACGCGGGTCACCGTCGGCGGGTAGTGCCTGAAGTTCTTGCCGTCACCGCATCCGACGTCCACGACACAGCCGTGCAGTCCCTGCAGCAGCTCACGCCGAAGGTCACCGACGCCGAGCTGCTCCAAACGGTCGCTGATGCCGATGTAGCGCCTCGCGAACCGAGGATGCTGGAACTGGGTCAGGTCGCTCATGCGGGTCACGTCCTCGGTCCCTCGTGGATCCAGTGTCGACATCATGCCTGACCGGGCTGGAGCCGAGTTTGCGAGCAGGCTGCTCGGGTAGATCACGGGGGCCGGGTCTGCCGGCCCAGAACCCGTCACCCCGGCACACGAGCGAGGAATCATGCAGATTTCGCTCGGGCGGCGCCTGAGCGTGGTGCTGCTCACCCACAACTGCGCCACGCGCGTCGGCGAGACCCTCGACCGCCTCGTGGAGCTCCACGTCCCGGTGGTCGTCGTGGACAACGCGTCCTCCGACGGCACCGATGCACTGGTCCGCCACCACCCCAGCCTTCAGCTGGTCAGTCTCAGCGAGAACCTCGGAGCCGCGGGACGCAACGTGGGAGCGCGACGGGTCGGGACGCCATACATCGCCTTCTGCGACGACGACGAGTGGTTCGAGCTCGACGGTCTGCACCGCGCCGTCGAGCTGCTGGACCGGCATCCGTCGTTGGCGCTGGTGAGCGGGCGCATCCTGGTGGACCCCGATGGCCGGCTCGACCCGATCTGCGCCGAGATGGCGGAAAGCCCCCTGCCTGACGGCGCCGGAGTCCCCGGAGCCGTCCTGTTGGGGTTCATGGCTGGCGCGGTGGTGGTCCGCCGGTCCGCCTTCGAGCAGGTCGGCGGCTACGACCGCCGCTTCTTCATGGGCGGTGAGGAGGAAACCCTGGCCCTGCCGCTGGCCAAGCGGGGATGGCAGATGCGGTATGTCGAGGAGGTCGTCATCCACCACCAGCCGAGCATGGCCAACGCCTCGAGGTTGCGGCACTACGGGGTGCGCAACACGATCGTCAACGCTTGGCTGCACCGCCCCGTCCGGTCGGCGGCCCGGTGGACGTGGTTCATCATCCGGACCACGCCATCCCGGTGGCAGATGGTGCGGGGGGTCGCGATGGCCGTGCGTTGCGTGCCCTGGGTGCTGCGCGAGCGCTCGCCGATGCGGCCCGAGCTGGACCAGTGGCTCAGGATGCTGGAGGACCGCCGCCGCACCGCCACTCCTACCCGCCGGCGGGCGGACAGTGTGCCGTGGTGAGCATCCCCTCGGCCGCAGTGAGGACCTCCTCGGTCGTGATCGCCAGGAGACGCGGATCCACCTGGTCCGCATGCGGATCGCCGGACGCCGTCACCTCCGGATGCCAGAGAACCTGGTGCAGCTGCTGGTCGATGGAGGGCCCCCAGGCCGAGGGCGGCGTCGGGCCGAAGAGCAGGACCGACGGGGTCCCGAGTGCGGTGGCCAGGTGCGCCACCCCGGTGTCGCCGCACAGCAGCAACCGGGCCCGGGCGACCAGTTGTGCGAGATCGCGCGGCGACAACCGGCCACAGACGTCCTCCGCCGAGTTCGTCCCGGCAACGACCTCGTGACACAGGGAGGCTTCGGCCTGCGTGCCGGTGACGACGACCCGATGCGATGCCGCCAGGGCCGCCACCACGGTGTGCCAGCGCGACACCGGCCATCGCCGGGCCACGCAAGCGGCGCCCGGATGCACGACCACGGGCGCGCCGAGGCCGCCGTCCACCACGCCGCCCGCGCCGCCGTCCGCCGCGCACGCCGCACCCGGCTGCCCAGCACCCGGCAACCGCAGGTCTTCCCGGCCGCATGGTCCTCCCGCCCACTCCACCAGCCGGCACCAGCGGTCGACCTCGTGCAGCGTCGGGCACCACGGGGGTCCATCGTCGAAACCCACTGCGTCGCAGGCGTGGGCGATGACCGCGGCCGGGTGCCAGCCCCGCAGGACCTCGTGGCTCTGCGGGCCGCGGCCGTGCAGGTTCACTGCGACGTCGGGTGGGCGACCCGGCCACTGCGTCGGCGTCAGCCCGTCCTGCTCCACGGTGTCGTCGACGATGCCCTGCTCGACCAGCCACCGGGGCCAGGGTGGTGGGGCGGCCAGGACCAGCCGGTGGTCGGGAAAGGCACGCCGCAGCCCCCGCAGCGCGGGGACACCGGTGAGCGCATCACCCAGCCCCAGCGCCCGCAGCACCGCCACCGTGCCGACACCGGTCACGGCCAGGACGGCTCCGTGGAGGAGGTCATGATCAGCTCCCGCACCTCCGTGCCCGGGGGCTGACGCAGCGCCAACAACACGGCGGAGGCCACGTCGGCGGGATCCATCAGGTGGGCGTCGGGGCCGGGTTGGTACTGCGGGTCGCGCCCGTCGAAGAAGTGGGTCTGCATGCCCGCGGGCACCAGCATGGTGACGCCGACCTCGCCCGCCAGCTCCATCGCCAACGCCCGCGTGAAGCCGACGACGCCGTACTTCGAGGCGCAGTATGCCGTGGCGTCACCGGCGGGCCGCAGGCCCAGCGTCGACCCCACGGTGACGACCCGGCCGTGGCGCTGCCTGAGGTGGGGCAGGGCCGCCCGCACGACGGCCGCCGTGCCGATGAGGTTGACCTTGATGACCCGGTCCCACTCCTCGGCGGGCACCTTGTCGAGGGGGCCGCAGCAGTCGGTGCCGGCGGCCGTGACCACGGCGTCCGGGGGTCCGACCTGCTCCACGAGCCGGTCGAGCGCCTCCGCCGTCGCGGCACCGTCGCTGAGATCTGCCTTCTGCCAAGGCAGGTCGTCGCGCGGTGGGTTGATGTCCATGACAGCGGGGATGCCGCCAGCATCCCGCACGGCCAGGGCGACGGCCTCGCCGAGGCCGCTGGCCCCTCCGGTGACGAAGATGGTCCCGATCGTCGGTGTGGTCATGGGTCTCCTCCTGTTGTTCCTGTCATCTCGACAGCTGGGGTTGGGGCGGCGCCTGCTTTGCCGCCGGGGATTGCCGTCATCGGGCGACCTCCCCCAGAACCGCGTCCCAGTCCGCCAGGAACCGGGGCAGTCCGTACTGGTCGAGCGCGTGGCGGCGCGCGGCCGCGCCGCGCTCGCGGGCCTCGTCGGGTCGTGCCAGCCATCGTTGCGCCTGCTCTCGCAGCCGGGTGAGGTCGGACGAGACCAGCCCGGCTTCGGGCGGCACGGCGACGGGCGCCTCCGTGGTGGCGAGCACCAGCACGGGCAGTCCGAGCAACATCGCCTCGATGAGGGACAGCCCGAGGCTGGTCCACCGAAAGGGGTGCAGGTAGGCCCGGTGCCGTGCGAGCTCGGTGTGCAACCGGTGTTGCGGCACGTCCTCGTGCAGGCGATCCGCCAGGTCGGGCAGGCCCTCGTCGGCGGCCAGCTCTGCGAGGGCGGACATCCCCATGCCGTAGACGTGCACCGGCACGTCGCGTGCCAGCTCCAGCAGCAGGTCCGTGCCTACGACCCGGAGGCGCCGGACCGGCTCGTTGACCACCGCGGCGATGCTTGCATCGCTACCGTCGTAGAGGTGCCCCGGATCCGGCACCCCGTGCTCGACGACGATCACCGGCTGCTTGCCGTTGTCCCACATGACGGCGTTGAAGTGGGTCACGTGCACGATGGGCACGTCGGACAGCCGCTCGTCGTCGGCCACCGGGTGGCGGGTCGCGACCGGGTCGCCGCGCGGCGTGTTGTGCTCCACGTAGACGGCCGGCAGGTCGCGGCCGGGGCGCCGGCCGGTCCACCGTTCGCACAGCTCGACCTCCTCGGGGCGTTGCAGCACCACGACATCGAGCGGTTCGTCGTGCAGGTCCCGGGCAGCGACCTCCCGCGCACGCTCGGGCCAGTCCCACGTGTCGGCCCGGCCACGACCCTCCGGTCCCCGGTCGGGCGTGGTGGGAAGGATGACGTCGTGGTCGCCCTGGACGAAGCTGGTGGCCCAGGAGCCGTGGACGTGCCACATCAGCACGCGCATCGGACACCTGCCTCGGACGCGGGGGACCCCGCCAGCGTGGCGACGGCCTGCACCACGTCTTCCACCGACACCGAGGTCAGGCAGGGGTGCCCGGGCACCGGGCAGGTGCGGGCACGGCTGCCGGCGCAGGGTGCCGACTGATCGCCGAGCACCACGGTCGGCACCCCCCAGGGCCGCCACCGCTCCACCGGCACCACCGGCGAGAAGAGTGATACGACAGGCGTTCCCACGGCCGCGGCCAGGTGAGCCGCTCCGGTGTTGCCGACGACGACCGCGCTGGCGCGACGGAGGACCTCCGCCAGCTGCGAGATCGTGGTGGCGCCGATCAGGTTGCGGTAGGAGACGGCACCGACGTCGTGGGCGGGCGCCCGGTCCGAGAGGCCGCCGGTGACGACCACGTCCCAGCCGGAACGGCCCAGGGCGACCGGGAGCCGGTCGGCCAGCGCGTCGGGGATCGCGCGCGCCGGCACCGAGGCACCTGGATGCACCACGACGTAAGGTTCGGCCGAGGCCGACGTCTCGTGCGTCGCTGGTGTCAGCCGCAGCCTGCCGTCGTCCTGGGGTGGGAGGGCATATCCGGCCGCTTCGGCCAGTCGCAGGCCAGCCTCCACCTCGTGCCCGCCCCCGTGGGTTCCGCCGTCGTCCCCGACCGCCAGCCGGCGGTGTCGCACGTCCAGCAGGGCGCCGGGGTAGTCGTCGCTGGTGCCGACGACGTGGGGGATCCCGGCCATCCGGCAGACCATGGCGGTGGGCAGCGGACTCTGGTGGAACGAGGTGAAGATGACCGCCGCGTCGTAGCTCTCCCGGCTCAGCCGCCGGATCAGGTCGGCCACGTCGTCCCGGTCGAAGGACGTTGTCCGGGGATCGCACCAGGCGGCGCTGAAGGTGTGGACGCGCGTGACACCGGGCAGCAGCGCCGCCGCGCCGCGCGCCGCCGGCGAGGTGAGCAGGTCGACCTGGTCGGCGCCGTGCGCCAGGGCCCGGACGGCCGGCCCGCAGAGCAGCACATCACCGATCCCGTCGAGGCGGACGGCGAGGATCCGGGTCATCGACCGTTGCCCTTCGACAGGTTGCCCCCGGAGAGGTTCCCCTTCAGCAGCAGGTCCACGGCCGTCGCCAGGCTCTTCGCCACGAGAGGTGCGGCGAGGACCTCCTCGGGGCGCGTGTGCCGCGTCGGCACGAGGACCGGCCGGGCGCCAGCCGCGAGTGCCGCCTCGACGTCGCTTCCGACATCGCCCACGACCGCGCACCGGGAGACCGACACCCCGAGGTCGGCCGCCGCGGCGAACACCATGCCGGGCTGCGGCTTGCGGCACTCGCACCCGTCGGTGGAGGCGTGGTGGCACACCTGCCACGTGTCGAACGGCCCGAGCAGCTCCTCCACCCGACGGTTGATCCGGGCCACGTCGTCCTCCGATATCTCGCCGCGGCCGACGGCGGCCTGGTTGGTGACCACGCCGGTGCGAAGGTGGTGGCGGCGGGCCGTGTCCAGGGCCTTTCGGGCATCCGGCAGGGGTGCGACGCGAGCCGGGTCGGTGTTGAGCGGCACGTCGTGGATCAGGGTGCCGTCGCGATCGAAGAGGATCGCCTCGATGGCGGGAGGCCATGGACCGGCACGCCGGTGTCGCACGGCACCGCGCACCCGGTGGGCGATCGCGGCGGGCGGGATCAGCACGCTGGTCACCGCCATCCGGGCGACTTCGCGCGGGTTACGCGGTCCGGGTGCGATGCGTCGTCGGGCGAAGTCGAGGGTGATGGCCGCCCAGCCGGTCGACCCGGCGACGACGACGGCGTCGCGGGCCCGGCCGCGAAGGAGCAGACCCGCCGCGGCCAGCGCCGCGGACGACACGGTGACGGCATGCCACGGCAGGCGTCCTCGCGGCACCTCCAGCCGCTCCCGCCAGCGTGAACCGTGCAGACGGCGCAACAAGGAGTCGTCGGCGTTGCCGCACTGGACGCGCACGCTGGCCCAGAACGGCGCCGGACGCACCGGGTGCACGGTGAGGCGCTGCCCCCGCGACAGACGCCAGCCCGCGCGCCGCACCCGGAAGGCCAGGTCGGCGTCCTCGCGGTAGGCCCGAGGGAAGCGTTCGTCGAAGCCGTCGACCTCGATGAGGGCATCACGGCGGTAGGCCATGTCAGCGGTGATCCACGCCGAGCGCTCCAGCGAAGCGGTGGAGCGCTCCCAGTCCGTGGGCCGGCGGTCCTGCGGCAGCGGCACGCGCAGCCTGGACTGCACCCCCGCCACGTCACTCGCGGCGGCGGCAAGGTCGGTCGCGAGGTCCGTGGCCCATCCCTCGGGCAGGAGGACGTCGTCATCGAGGAACACGACCCAGGGCGCAGTCGTGGACCGCCACCCGGCGTTGCGCGCCGCTGCCGGCCCGCGCCCGCCGGATCTCAGGATCCGCACGTCGACCCGCTCGGTCAACGCCGTCGGAACCTGCACCGGTGGCGGCGACGCGGGGCGGTCGTCGGCGAGGACGACCTCGATCGGGAGGGCGCCGTCCTGCGATGCCAGAGACCCGAGCAGGTCCTGCAGGCTCTGCCGACCGATGGTCGGTATGACGACCGCGTAGTCGGGCGGGGCCTGCTGGTGCGTGCTGGTCACGCCGGACAACTACCCACACGAAGCACTTCGAAGCACTTCTCCCGAAGGACCGCCCCGGCGCCGACGTCGCAGCCGCCGCCGACAACACCTGCCGACGCCGACAACGCCTACCGCGCCGGCGCGAGCGATGGGACGTTCGCCCGGGGTGGACCTGGATCTGCTCAGGTGGTCTCTGGCACCAGCGGGAGGTCGGTCACGGCGGTCTGTCCGACATGCTGGCCCACCAGCGTCTGCAACAGGGCGCCCAGGCCGTGGGAGGCCCGGCCGGGCATGCGGCCGGAGGTGCGGACCACGGGTTGCAGCGGGGTCAGCACCGGGTGCCCCGCCCGGCGCAGTCGTTGCACGATCGCCTGGTCCTCGCCGTGGAGCACCGCGGGGAAGCCACCGACGGCGGCGTAGGCGTCCATCCGGATGGCGAGGTTGGCGCCGTAGACGTGCGTGTGGCCGGTGGCATGCAAACCGGAGGCGAGGATGCGGCGGTAGTCGTGGCGTGCCTGGGGCGAGGCCTCCCAGTCGAGCAGCTCGACGAGGCCGGCGACAGCGGACGAGCCGGAGGCGTGGGCCAGGCGGAGGCAGGTGGTGATCCAGTCGACGGGGGCGATCGAGTCGGCGTCCGTGTTGAAGACCCACCGCTGCCGCTGCCCGGACCCCCACCGGCCGGTGAGCCGACGGATCGCCCTGTCCCGCACCTCACCCACGGTCTCGGAGGTCCAGTCCTCCCAGACCGCCCCCTCCACGGAGGACTCGGCGAGGAGCCGGCCGGCCAAGGCCGCCGTCCGGTCGGAGCAGCGGTGGGCTGCCACCCCGACCACGGCGTCGGCCACCACTCCCTCCGCCCGGGCCCGCGCCACGGCTTCGACCACGCTGTTGAGGCACGCGTCGATGTGGTCCTGCTCGTCGTGGGCCGGCACGGCGACGAGGACGTCAACCGGGGAGGCCACCGAGGTATCCCGCGTCGGAGACTGGATTCTGTTGCCGGACATAGAGGTCCAGGTCATCGATGCCTCTCGTGAGGTCGAGATCGTAGGCGAGCCCGGCGGGCCCGGCCAGGTCGCGCGCGTGTGCCACCAGCCGCCGGACCGCGCCCGCCACCGCGGCCCGGACCTCGGTCGCGAGCACCCGTGGTGACCCCCCGTCATACGGCGGAGTCTTCCGGGAGGCGGCGAGGATGACCGCCTGCGCGGTGGCCAGCTCGGTGCGGATGTCTCCCAGCCGCTGGTCGCGTGCGGCCGATGGTGGTGCGGCCCGGCAGGATTCGACGGCCAGGTCCGTGAGCCGCGCGGCCCCACCGGCCCAGACGGCCGCGACACCGACGCCCCCGAGGAAGAAGCCCGGTCGTCCGAGGTAGAAGCACTCCTCACCGACGCAGGCCGACGAGGGCACGCTCGCTCCGTCGAGGGTGATCGTGTGTGACCGGCTCACGGCCATCGCGGCTGTGCGCCAGGTGGAGGTGTCGACCGGCCAGTCCTCGACCGCCACGTCGAGCAGCAGGTGACGGTCCTCGCTCAGCCAGACGGGCACGAGCGCGCGGTCGACCAGGCCGGCGCCGGAGGCGAAACGCAAGGTGCCGGACAGGACCAGGCCGTCGCGCTGCCACTGGGCAGTCACGCCGGTGGCGTGCGAACGGGAGGCCCACACGGCATACAGCTGGTCCGGGCGAGCGGGCACGGAGGCCTCGGCGAGGATCCGCAGCGCGTCGACGTGTCCCTCCACGAGTCGGCTGAGGGGGATGTCGGTCCGCCCGAGCGCGACCAGGCTCTCCAGGAAGCCGGCCCAGGTCAGGCGGGTCCAGTCGCGCTCGCCGGCCAGGGCAGTCATGGCCTCGCGCAACTCGGCGGTGGTCGGGTCGTGGCGGTCGTAGCCCTCCGGCAGCGGCAGCGGATCTGGGCTGGGAGCCAGCTCGCTGGGCATCATCCGGCCTCCTGCCCCGCCGCCTCGCGCACCCAGCTGGTGAGGGCGAAGTCCTGGTCGTCGTGGCGGACCGCAACGCTCCACCTCCGCCGCGCGAGCACCTCGCCCAGCTCTCGGTTGACGTCGGCTCCCGACAGGTGGGCGTCGTGCGGACGGTGCCGCCAGTGGACCGCCACCACCTCGGCGACTGGTTTCGCCGCGTCGTCGACGAGCGCATACGTGGCCATCCGAGCCTCCTTGGTCAGGTAGTACAGCACCTCGGCGAGCACGATCAGGTCGAAGGGGCCGGTGGAGCCGGTGGGAGGGGCGGAGGTGGCCGGGTCGGCGGGCAGCGAGTGATGGCGGACGTCGACCTGCGTCCCCGTCGTCAGCTCCGCAGTCAGCTGCACCGCCCGCTCCGAGTCGTCGGTGGCCAGCAGCTGGGTGCAGCGCGGCGCAAGGGCGAGGGCGAGGTCGCCCGTGCCGCAGGCGACGTCCCACGCGGCCGGGTAGGTCTGCCGGCACAGGCTGGCCAGCACGATGCCCTGCTTGCGCCGCTCGTACCAGCTCGTCCGCACGCGGAAGGGGTCCGGGTCGCGCCGGTACAGCGCCTCGAAGTCCGGAGCCTCAGGCATCGGCCGGCTCCTGGGGCTGCAGGACCAGCTGGCAGCGGTGGTGCTGCAGCATCTCCTCCGGGACCACCGGTGTGAGGCCCGGGAGCAGGGGGAGCCGCTGCGAGGCGTAGTGGGCGAGGGCGGTCAGGCGGGCCGTCTCGTCGGCATCGTCGGTGCCCACCCGCCGCAGCCGGTATGCCGTGCGGTCCAGCACCTCCGGATCGCACCAGGAGGTCATCCAGACCGGGTACTCCAGCAGGGTGGCGCCCATCTGCGCGGTGGCCGCCCGGGCGATGCGCCCGGCCGCCGCGTGGTCGGGGTGCGGGTCGTGCAGCCACGGTGCCAGCACGACGTCGTCCGGGTGGAGGTGCGAACCGAGGGCCTCCACCAGGTGGTTCCTGCTTGCGGCGACGGCACCATCGGGGACGTCACAGCAGCCGACGGGTTCGGCCCCCAGGGCTGTGACCGCGCCGCGCCACTCGCGCAGCCGTCGCGCCGCCAGTCCCGGCACGTGCGCGTCGAGGTGGGCCAGGCAGTTCTCCCCGGCGGTGAAGGTGATGGCTTGCGCTGGGCCGGTCCGCAGGGCCCAGTGGGCGATGAGGCGACCCGCTCCGATCGTCTCGTCGTCCGGGTGGGCGGCGACGGCGACCAGGCGCCGGCCGGCCGCCGCGAGCTGCCGCGGATCGAGCCACGCAGCGGCCTCGACGGTGGAGCGCCAGGTGTCGACCGGGTGACCCGCGGGGGTCACGACCTGGGCCGGCCCGGGCGCGTGGCCGGAGGGCGTGCGGAACTGGTGCATGCGAAGAGGCCTCTCTGCGGACAAGGGTCGTGCCCCGACTCCTACCCGCCGTGCCGGAGAGCATACCGAAGCACGGCGCGTGTGCCGCCCGGCTCGATGGGTACCGGTAGAGGACGCGACGAGAAGAGGGCGGCAATGATCACCACGGTGGGCAAGAGCCTCGAGAAGGTTGTTCGGGCGTGCGAAGAGGCGACGGGGCTGGACGCCGTCACCGGGCCACTCGGTTCGGTGGTATCGAAGGTCATCGGTCGGGGCACGGTCAACGACGTGCTCAGCGGCACCCCCACCGGCCACCCGGCTCATCCGGCCGCGGTCCTGGTGCCGGTGGGCGCGTGGCTGTCCGCCGCTGCCCTCGATGTGTTCGGAGGAGTGGCCGGGCGTCCCGCGGCACAGCGGCTCGTCGGGCTGGGTTGCCTCGGCGCGCTGCCCGCTGCCGCCACCGGGGCCAATGACTGGATGGACACCACGGGCGCGGAACGCCGGGTCGGACTCGTGCACGCCCTGTGCAACCTGACGGCACTGACCCTCTCGGCGGCCAGCTGGTCGGCGCGTCGGCGCGGGCAGCATCGCGCCGGTGCGGCCCTGGGCCTCAGTGGCGCCACCGTGGCGATGGCGTCCGGGTGGCTCGGAGGACACCTTGCCTACGGCCTGGGGGTCGGTGTTGACACCACGGCCTTCCAGGTGGTCCCGACGGAGTGGACCGACGTCTGCGCCGAGACCGAGGTGGTGCAGGAGCGCGGACTGCTGGTGCACGCGGACGGCATGCCGATCCTGCTCGTCAGGAGTGAGGGCCGGATCGCAGCACTCGCCGACCGGTGCAGCCACCGCGGCGGGCCGCTGCACGAGGGGTCGGTCGCCGACGGCTGTGTCACGTGCCCCTGGCACGGGAGCAGGTTCCTGCTGCGCGACGGATCTGTGCAGCACGGCCCGGCCAGCCGGCCGATGCCCACCTTCGAGGTGCGGGTCCAGGACGGGCGGGTCCAGGTGCGCGCGGGTGACGAGGACAGGTCGCTGCGGACCAACCCGGTGTCCTGATCCTGGCCATCACGCTGTTCGAGCGGACCCGCGACCACGACCGAGTCGGCGCGCTGGGTCAGCTCGGCTGGACCGCAGCGAACGGGTTCGCCTGGTCGTCCGCGATGTGGCCGTCGGCCACCAGCTGCTCGGCGAGGTCCCGGAGCCGGATGTTCTGGTCCTGGGAGTAGCGGCGCAGAACCTCGAAGGACTGGTCCAGGGTCAGCTCGTAGCGCTGCATCAGCATGCCCTGCGCCACCCCGATGAGCTGACGTGAGCGCAGGGCGATGCGTAGCCCCTTGCGCTCCTGCGCGACGTCGAGCGCGTCGGCGGCGTGCCGCGCGAAGATGCTGGCGACCGCCACGTCGGTGGGATCGAAGGCAGCGGTGGCAGCCGCGTAGAGGTTGAGCGCTCCCAGGACCTGGTTGGGGGTGGACAGCCGCAGGCTGAGCACGGAGCCGATGCCGAGATCGTGGGCCCGGGGAGACCACTGTGGCCACCGCTTGTCGGCGCCCACGTCGTCGATGACATAGGTGTCCAAGGCGAAGAGGGCCGACAGGCAGGGACCTTCGGAGAGCTCGTTCTGCAGGGCATCCAGCTTCTCGACCACCCGCGAGCTCGCGGCCGGGCTCTCGACCCCGTCCTTGGTGGAGAGGGTGACACCGCAGAAGTCACAGGCGGGGATGGTCTGGACCGCGAGCTCGACGATTCGCTCCAGAGTGGGTTGTTCCTCGGGCAGCGCGCGCAACTCGCTGCTGATGCGGGCGAACTCAGCTGCGCGGTTCAACCCCGATGGTTCCTCGTGCACGGAAGACTCCCAGCGTGACGCGAAGGGATCAAGGACGCGCACTGCTTGCGCGGCGTTCCCATCCTACGTCGCGGTCCCCGTGGATCGCCCACGCCCCGGCTCAGTTGCCGAGCAGGTCGTTGAGGTCGTCGGCGTGCTCCTCCTCCTCCGCGAGGATGTCCTCCATCATCCGCCGCGTGGTCGGGTCGGAGTCGCCGATCCACCGGATGATCTCCTGGTAGCTCGTGATGACGATCCGCTCCGCGACCAGGTTCTCCTGGAGCATCCGATCGAGGTCGGTGTCGGACACCGTGACGTACTCGGTGTGACTGCGCTTCGCCAGCGTGGCCGGGTCGAAGTCCGGTGCTCCGCCGAGCTGGCTGACCCGCTCGGCCGCGCGCTGGCCGTGCTGCATCTCCTCCGCGGCGTGCTCGACGAACTCGGCGGCAACCTGCGCGCGGTCCATGCCGCTGGCCGCGATCGCGTGCTGGCTGTAGCGCAGGTAACAGACGATCTCGGTCGCCACGACCTGGTTGAGGATCTCGATCATCCGGTCGGTGTCGGCCGTGTTGCCCGCGGTGACGGGCCCCTTGTCCATGTGCTGCCGCGCCTCGTCGCGGATCTTCTTGACGTCGAGCTCGAACTGGTTCGTCTGGTTTGCCACGGTTGCCTTCCCTACTCGCTGCGTGGTGCCTCGAGGGCACGATTCCACCAAGGGACTACCCGATCGGGGTGACCGCATGCTTCCACACCGAGGTTGCATAATCATGCATTCGAGTGCATACTCTTCCTCGTGTCCAAGGTACTGACTTCCCTCCCCGTCGGCGAACGCGTCGGCATCGCCTTCTCCGGAGGCCTCGACACCTCCGTGGCCGTCGCGTGGATGCGCGACAAGGGCGCCGTTCCCTGCACCTACACCGCTGACCTCGGCCAGTACGACGAGCCGGACATCGCGTCCGTGCCCGGGCGAGCCACGGCATACGGGGCCGAGCTCACGCGACTGGTGGACTGCCGGGAGGCGTTGGTCGAGGAGGGTCTGGCCGCCCTGACGTGCGGCGCGTTCCACATCCGCTCGGCGGGGCGGCCCTACTTCAACACCACCCCGCTCGGCCGGGCCGTGACCGGCACGCTGCTGGTGCGGGCCATGCTCCAGGACGACGTGCAGATCTGGGGCGACGGGTCGACCTTCAAGGGCAACGACATCGAGCGGTTCTACCGCTACGGGCTGCTCGCCAACCCCATGCTGCGCGTCTACAAGCCGTGGCTCGACGCGGACTTCGTCACCGAGCTGGGCGGCCGCAAGGAGATGTCGGAGTGGCTGCTGGAGCACGAGCTGCCCTACCGCGACAGCACGGAGAAGGCCTACTCCACCGACGCCAACATCTGGGGCGCCACCCACGAGGCCAAGACCCTCGAGCACCTGGCCACCAGCCTGGAGACGGTCGACCCCATCATGGGCGTGAAGTTCTGGGACCCGGAGGTCGAGATCCTCCCCGAGGACGTGACGATCCGCTACGTCCAAGGACGCCCGGTCGCCATCAACGGCAAGGAGTTTCCGAGCCCGGTGGACCTGGTGGATGAGGCCAACGCCATCGGCGGTCGACACGGACTCGGCATGTCCGACCAGATCGAGAACCGGATCATCGAGGCGAAGAGCCGGGGTATCTACGAGGCTCCGGGGATGGCGCTGCTGCACATCGGCTACGAGCGACTCGTCAACGCCATCCACAACGAGGACACGATCGCCAACTACCACAATGAGGGCCGGCGCCTGGGGCGGCTGATGTACGAGGGCAGGTGGCTCGACCCGCAGTCCCTGATGCTCCGGGAGTCCCTGCAACGCTGGGTCGGCGCGGCCGTGACCGGCGAGGTGGTGCTGCGGCTGCGCCGCGGCGAGGACTACTCGATCCTCGACACGACCGGTCCCGCCTTCAGCTACCACCCGGACAAGCTCTCCATGGAGCGGACGCTCGACTCGGCGTTCGGGCCGGTCGACCGGATCGGCCAGCTCACGATGCGCAACCTGGACATCGCCGACTCCCGGGCCAAGCTCGAGCAGTATGCCGGGCTGGGCATGGTGGGCGACGCCCACACCAAGCTGGTCGGCGCGTTGCAGAGCGGCGGCGCGGACGCGATCGCATCCCGCGGCGAGGACAGCGCGGAGTCGGAGGCGCTGGACCGCGCGGCCATGGAGTTCGGCACGGACTGACGCGAGCCGCCCCTTGGGACTCCGGCCAGGGTCGCGAGCCGTCGCAGTCGCGGTGGCGCTCCACGGTAGTTGGCTCCGGAGCGAGTCGTCCTCGCGGCATTGGGTAGCGAGAGGTCATGGGTACACAACTCCAAGACAAGAAGATCGCGTTCCTCGTGGCCGGTTCCGGCGTCGAGCAGGTCGAGCTCACCACCCCGTGGCAGGCCGTCGTCGACAGCGCCGGCGCGCCCACTCTGGTGGCCCCCGACGCGGGCGTGGTGCAGGCGTTCCACCACGACGTCGAGAAGGCCGACGAGTTCACGGCAGACCTGGCCATCAAGGAGGCGGACGAGGCCGACTTCGACGCCCTGGTCCTCCCGGGCGGCACCACGAACGCCGACCGGCTGCGGCTGGTGCCGGAGGCGGTCGAGCTGGTGTCCCGGTTCGTGCGCGCCGGCAAGCCGGTCGCCGCCATCTGTCACGGCCCGTGGGCCCTCGTGGAGGCCGACGTCCTGCACGGCAAGATCCTCACGAGCTTTCCGAGCCTGCGCACCGACATCACCAACGCCGGCGGGACGTGGGTCGACAAGGAGGTGTGCGTGTGCACGGACGAGGGCTGGCCGCTCGTCACCAGCCGGAAGCCGGATGACCTCGAGGCCTTCTGCGCCGCGATGGTGACCGAGTTCTCCGCACCGCCCCAGCCGTCACCACCCCGGTCGTAGCCACTCCGTCAGCCACCCGCCGAGCCGGTCGGCGAGGAGTCCTCCTGCCCGGTCGGGGGCGAGTCCGCCTGGGCCGAGTCGTCCTGCGCCCTGTCGTCGGTCAGCAGGGGCGACCGGGCGAGCTGGATGGTGCAGAACGCCACGAGGGCGGCCCCGGCGATCTCCGCGACCAGCCAGGGTCCGGCCCTGACCTGTTCGCCGAAGACGGCCACCCCCCAGCCGATCGACACCAGCGGGTTGGCCAGGCTGAGTCCCGGCTGCGAAGCCACGAGCTTGCCTGCCCGCAGCGCGTTCTGGAGCATGAAGAAGCCGGCCGGCCCCATCAGCACCATGGCCCAGGTCTGCCAGGTGCCGAGGACCCCGCTCACCCCGAGGGGGAAGGCCGCGGTGACACCTGAGACCAGTGCTGCCGTGAATCCAAAGCCGGCGCCGGCGGCCACGCCCAGCAGCTCGGCGCGGCGTGCACCCCAGACCCGGTGTCCAGCGACGGTCAGGGCGGCGACCAGCCCCAGGTTGGCGACGCAGCCGAGGACCCACGTCAGGGTCGATGCGCCCCTGGGGTCGCCGGCCACCGGGCGCAGCCCGACCAGCAGCAGCGCGAGCCCGGCGCTCATACCGAGGATGGAGGCCCAGACCCGTCGGCCCAGGTTGCCGCCGAAGACGAGCCCGCTCAGCAGCAGGGCGACGGCGAGCTCGAGCACCAGCAGCGGCTGGACCAAGGTGATCGGCCCGGTCGCGAGTGCCGCCGCCTGCAGGGCGAAGCCGAGCAGCAGCGCCGCGATCCCGGCGATCCACGCCTTCTGGTGCGCGAGCTGCCACAGCACGGCGATGCCCATGCCGGCTTCGTTGTCGGTGTGTCGCGCGGCCTTCCGCTGCAGCACGGAGGCCGTGGCGTTCGACGTCGCGGCGAGGACAGCCAGGGTGGCGCAGACCGCGAGCACGGTGTCAGAAGACCGGTTTTCCGCCCGTGACCCCGACCACGGTGCCCGACACGTAGCTCGCCTCGGCGGGTGCGGCCAGGAAGACGTAGGCGGGAGCCACCTCGCTGGGCTGGCCCGCCCGGCCCAACGGCGTGTCGCCGCCGAATTTCTCGAGGTGGTCACCCTCCTGGGTCGCCGGCTGCAGCGGCGTCCAGATCGGGCCGGGGGCCACGGCGTTGACGCGGATACCGCGCGGTCCGAGCTCGGCCGCAAGGTTCACGGTGAAGTTGTTGATGGCGGCCTTGGTGGAGGCGTAGTCCAACAACGGTACCGACGGCTCGAAGGCCTGGATCGACGTCGTGTTGATGATGCTGGACCCCGGACCCAACAGCGGCACACTTGCCCGGGTGATCCAGAAGAGCGCGTAGAGGTTCGTCTTGAGCACGCGGTCGAGCCGGTCCGGGTCGATCTCCTCGATGCCTCCGCCACGAGCCATCTGGTAGCCCGCGTTGTTGACGAGGATATCCAGTCCGCCCAACGCCCCCGCGGCCCGCTCCGGCAGACCGGCTGCCGTGTCGTGATCGGTCAGGTCGCCGGGCAGCAGGACTGCCTTGCGCCCAGCCTCCTCGACGATCCCTGCGGTGTCCTCGGCGTCCTCCCGCTCCGCGTCCAGGAAGGACAGCGCGACGTCTGCGCCCTCCCGCGCGTAGGCGATCGCCACCGCTCGTCCGATCCCGGAGTCGCCACCGGTGATGAGGGCGCGCAGTCCGCGCAGGCGGTCGTGCCCGACATACGTCTGCTCCCCGTGGTCGGGGAGGGGACGCATCTGCCCGGTCCAACCGGGCGGCTCCTGCTCCTGGGAGGAAAAGCCACCCTGGTCGTTGGTCAGCTCGGACGCGCGCCGCGAGACCTCCGGCTCGGCCCTCTGCTGCTCGTTCATCAACCGTTCCTCCCGTCTGCTGGGGTGGTCGCCACCGCAAACAGCGTGGCCGCCGAGCGCACCATCGCCCCGAAGGAGCGGTCCCCCGGCGACCACTCCGACTCCGGGGAGCTCAGCTGCTCCACCGTCGAGAGAGCCCCGATCGCACGGCGCAGGTCCGCCTCCGGAGCATCCCGAAGCCTGGGCAGCTCGCGGGTCTCCTCGGCGTTGGCGTGGAACGTCACGGCCTCCTCGAGCAGCTGCACCTGGATGGTGAACTCGTAGCTGGTCACGTCGAACGACTCGAGGCGCTCCATCAGGTTCGACGCCTCGTCCTCCTCCTCGACGCGTTCCTGCCCGACCTCGGATCCCTCGCCGTTCGACGCCGTCACCAGCGGGTGGATGGTCGCCTGTTCCGCGGCTTCGTGCAGGGCCATCAGACGCCGCAGCGCCTCGAAGGCCTCGCGGCGTGTTTCGCCCTCGCTCTGCGCCGTGCGGCTGATCAGCTGGGCGATCTGCCCGTGCTGGGCCGTGACGGCAGCGACCAGGTCGGCATGACTGCTCATGGTCCAGTCCTCCTCGTGGGGTTCACGGTTCGTCTCGACGGAAACGCCGGTGGGGTGTCGCGCGGCGGCTCCGAGGTCGCGCAGGACCGGCCCCCGGAGCGGCCGCGTCGGCACTCGGTGCGCAGGGAACGACAGCTCGGCGCGGGAGATGTGGAAGGGCAGGTCGGCGAGCGCTCGCGCGAGCTCTTCCAGCAGTGCCACCGTGGTCGGTTCACCGGGGCAGCGGTGCCCGGTGGCGAAGGGCCCACCGCCCTGGGCGACGAAGTCGTACTCGCCCGGTACGCGGCGCAGGAACCGCTCGGGCTCGAATCGCCAGGGCGCGTTCCACAGCCGCGGGTCGTGGTTGATCCCGATGATGTCGAGAAGCACCCGCTGTCCCGGCTGGACGGTCGAACCGGCGAAGCTGAACTCCTTCTTGGCCCGGGCGGCCAGGAGCGGCGCTAGGGGGTAGTAGCGGCGGATCTCGTGGACGAAGGCGGTGCGGTCTGCGTCGCTGCCAGCGGTGCTCACCCGTGCCCTCCACCGCGGATGCTTGGCCAACGCGATGGCGGCGAAGTCGACGAACCACGCCACGGCGACGATCGGGCGCAGCAGGTTCAGCAGCTCGACCCCCGCGACCCGAAGGTCCAACAGCGAGCCATCGGCCTCGCGGGCGTGGGCGACGGCCTGCAGGGGAGACCGCGCTCGGATCCCGGTGGCCGGTGCGGTTCGCCGAGCGGTGGCGACGGCGTCGCGCGCCAGCTGTTCGCAACGTCGACGCGCCAGACGGCCCCGGAGGTTGCGCAGACCGATCGACCCGAAGCCGTCGATGATGGCGGCCAGGTCGTGGGCCGTCCGGACCGGGTCAGGAGCGTCGACGCCGGCCCACTCCAGGGCGGACCTGCCCAGCACCTCGACGGCCGCCCCGTGCAACGACGCGTGACCGGCGGCGACCCAGTGGTACTGCGCCTCCTGCCATCTGCGGCGCACCACGTCGGTGAGCCGGGCGACGCCTTCCCGGTCCAGCACGTCCAGGAACAAGCGGCGACGGGCCTGGTGCGCTTCTCCCTCCAGTCCCTGCACGCCACCTCGGCCGAAGATGAGGTTGCCCGCGGCGGCCGGAGCGGCGTCCACGCGGGTGAGGCGGGAGTCGTCATAGAAGAGCCTGGCGCCCGTCTCGCCCGTGACGAAGAGGGTGGGCTGCCCCAGGAAGCGGATGACCACCGCGTCACGGTCGTCGCCGTGGCCGAAGACGCTCGAACGGAAGGTGTAGCCGCGCCGCAGCATCGAGAGGGTCTGGTCCTGGGGCATGTCTCTCCTCTACCCGGATGACAGGCAGACATTCGTCGGCGACTGCCCCTGCCCCCTTGGTGCGATCGTCCAGCGTGTGATGTCCTCTGCCGGTAGAAGGGAGTCCTGTGAAAACCACTGACGACGGCTCGGCCGTGCCCGAACCCGCTGATGACGGCTCGGAGCTGCCTGAGCCGACCGAAGATGAGCGCGAGTATGCCGAGCGCGATGCCACCGCATCCAGGATGAGCACCTTCGTGCACCACCCGTTGCTGCGCCTGACGATGCGCTCGATGGTCGCCGCCGGCCTCGCCTACGAGCTGGGCTCCTGGGTGCCGCGTGGACTCGGCCAGTACCCCTACTACGCGGCATTGGGTGCACTGACGGTCATGGTGCCGGCCGTGAGCGATTCGGTGAAGGAGGCGATGCGCGTCACCAGCGCGATCCTCCTCGGAGTGCTGCTCGCGGTGGCCACGCAGGCGATCACCTGGCCGAATGCGCTGACCGTGGGCATCGTCATCGGCGTGGGGACCGTCCTCGGCGGCATCCGGTGGTTTGGCGCCCAGCGGGCCTGGGTCCCCTTGGCCGCGCTCTTCGTGTTGACCGTGCAGGGGGCGAGCACGGACTGGTATGCCGTGGCCTACCTCGTCCAGGTGGCGCTCGGTGCCGTGGTGGCTTTGTTGCTGAATTTCGTGTTTCCCCCGCTGCCACTGCACGAGGTGGACATCGCGGTCACCCGCATGAGGAGTCTGCTCGTGCAGCAGCTGCGCGAGATGGTGCAGGTGCTGACTCTGGACGATCTCCCGGGCCGCGAGTTGTGGCACGAGCGACTCCGCGCGCTGAACACTCCCCGTGAGGAGATGAGTGGTCTGGCGCACCAGTCGCAGCGGGCCAAGATCGGCAACCTGAGGGCCCGCAGGTGGGACCCCGTGCAGGTGAACCTCATCGAGGTCAGCCATGCCCTCGAACGCTGTAGCTGGCTGGTGGAGGACCTCGGGGTGGTGCTGATGGAGTTCGAGCACCGGGACTACTCCATCTTCGGCGAGCAGCTCCGGCAGGACTCTGCCAAGGCGCTCGCCGCGCTCGCCGACGTGCTGGACACCCCGGAGCGAGCAGCGCCGGGCAGCGTGCTGCAGCGACGGGCCGACGAGGCCATCGACGCGCTGCTCGACCAGGTCGACGACCAGCAGTTCGACGACCGGATGGACCGCTACCTGGCCGGTGCCGTGGCGGTCACCGCGAAGCGCTGTCTGCACACCTACACCCAGCGGCACGGCGACCAGTGATGATGCCCATGGCCGGCCGACCCGTTCTCGGTGATCCGCTCAAGCCTCGTCGGCGGAATCGAGTGCGAGCCGCCCGGTGGCGTCGGTGGGGATTCTCCCCTCGATCACGAGCTGCTCGGCCAGTTCGCGCAGTTTCAGGTTCTGGTTCTGCGAGTAGCGGCGCAGCACTTCGAACGACTGGTCGAGGGAGAGGTTGAACCGCTGCATGAGCAGACCCTGGGCCACTCCGATGACCTGCCGGCTGCGCAGGGCCTTCCGCAGCCCGGCTCGCTCCTCCGCGGCATCCAGGGCATCGGCTGCGTGGCGGGCGAAGATGCTCGCGACGGCCTCGTCGGTGCTGTCGAAGGCGCGGGTGGCGGTGGAATAGCAATTGAGTCCGCCCAGCGTGCCGCTGGCGCCGCGGATGCGGACACTGAGCACCGAGCCGAGACCGAGGTCGGCGGCACGCGGCGCCCACTTCGGCCACCGCCCCTCCTGGCGCAGGTCGTCGATGACCACCAGGTCCAGCGACCAGATGGCGTCGAGGCACGGTCCCTCCCCGAACTCGTACTGCAGCGCATCGGCCTTCTCCACGATGGTTGACGTGCTCGCGGGAGTCTCCACGGTGTTGTCGCTGTGACGCAGAGAGACACCGCAGTGCTCACAGGCCGGGATCGACTCCACCGCCAGCTCGACGATGCGGTCGAGCGTCGGCCCGGTGCCGGGCTCGGCGTGCAGCTCCCGGCTGATGCGGGCAAACTCGACTGCCCGGTCGAGCGCCTCGGACTGGTTGTCCACCACACCTCCACGAGACCTGCGCCCCACCGGGCGTCCACACGAAGTTCGTGGACCACCGTGCGAAGGAGGGTCCGCGTCTTCCACCGTACGCCATCGCCGGACCCGCTTCGCCCGTTCGAGGGTCAACTGGCCCGCGCGCGCGGAACCACTTGGGCACGGAGCTTGCCGAGAATGCGGCTGAGCAGTCGCGACACCTGCATCTGGCTCACGCCGAGGGTCTGCCCGATTTCCTGCTGGGTCCAGCCGCACACGAACCTGAGGTAGATGATGCGGCGTTCCCTGGGCGACAGGACCTCGACGGCCGGCCGCAGGAGTACCCGGGCCTCGACCAGGTCGTAGGACTTCTCCTGTGTGGCGAGATGGTCGGACCACGTGGTGCCAGAGCCCGACTCGGTTGGGGCATCGATGGATATCGTGGTCGACACCCGCCCCGCAACCTGAGCGTCACGCAGCGCGCTCTCGTCGATCCCGAGGGCGGCGGCAAGCTCGCGGTCGGAGGGGCTGTGGCCCAGTTGCTGGCCGAGGTGTCCCTCGCACTCGCGCAGGTCCAGCTGGAGCTCCTGCAGCCGTCGGGGTGGTCGCACGTCCCAGACGTGGTCACGGAAGTAGCGCTTGATCTCGCCGGTGATGGTCGGGACGGCATACGCGCGGAAACCGGGTCCCCTCCCGCTGCGGTAGCCGGTGATGGCCTTGCACAGTGCGAGCCGACCGACCTGGACCAGGTCGTCCCACTCGACCCCCCGCCTGCGGTAACGGTTGGCGATCGCGTTGACCAGGTCGAGGTGTCGCTCCACCAACTGCTCGTAGATGAGCTCAATCTGGGCCGGGTCTTGCTCTGTCGCAAGGCGGCTCAGGAGATCTTCGGTCACGCTGTCAACGTCGTCGGAACAATTCTCGACACCATTCTCGACGGTGCGGGGAGTTCTCTCGACAGTCCGGGACTGGAGAGTGCGGCAGGAACTGGTTCGGGCGGAGAGTAGGTTCACGGTCGAGCCACCTCGGGGGAGAAGCGGACACGAGGGCCGACGCTGCTGGACCGACTCGCCTGTTTTGAATCAAAGCATCACTTCTCCACCTTGGCAAGAGGCCGACGGTGAATCTGCCGCCGACAGGCCGCGAGATGTGCTCACGGTTTTGACGGCCTGGTGCACGGGTAGGTCCACCACGTGTCTTCCTCGGACGGTGGTGACAGCATGTCCGGGCGACTTCCGGTGCCACCCTTGCTCCGGGACCTGTCCGCGTGGTCGTGGCGGTTGCTCATGGTCGCCGCCGCGGGTTGGCTGCTGCTGCGGATCGTCGAGACGTTCGGTCTGGTGTTCCTCCCCCTGGTGGCAGCACTACTGCTCGTCGCGCTGCTGTCACCGGTCACGGGCTGGTTGAGCCGGCACCGCATTCCGCGCGTCGTGGCGACGGTCTTCACCGTGGTCCTCAGCCTGGTGCTCCTGGGCGCGACGATCACGTGGGTCGTGCAACAGGTCGTCGACGAGGCCCCCACGCTGGTGGAGCAGCTGAGCCGGACGGTCGCGAGGCTGCACCTTCGCAATGACACACTGACCTCCTTGCAGGGACACGTGGTCCAGGAGCTGGAGTCGCACCGCGACACCTTGGCGCGGGGTGCACTCACCGGATTGGCCACTGGCGCCGAGGTTTTGACCGGCGCCGTCCTCACGTTGCTCTTCACGCTGATTCTGCTTGCCGACGGAAGGCGGATGTGGCGATGGATCGTGGGCGGCCTCCCGCACAGGGCGCGTCGACAGGTGGACGAGGCGGCGGAGCGCGCCTTCGGTCGACTCTCCGGGTGGATCCGCGGCACCATCCTGATCGCCGCCTTCCACACGGTGGTCGTCGCCGTCACGCTGCTGCTCCTCGGGGTGCCTCTGGCGGCGCCGCTGGCGGTGCTCGTCTTCTTCGGGAGCTTCGTCCCGCTGCTCGGGGTGCTCCTCGCGGGTGGGATCGCGGTGCTGGTGACCTTCGCGACGGCCGGCCCCACGGGGGCGATCGTCCTGGTGGTGGTCCTGTTCGTGACAGACCAGATCGAGGCCCACGTGTTGCAGCCCTTCCTCGTGGGCCGCTACGTGCGGCTGCACCCGTTCGTGGTGGCCGTGGTGATCACGGTGGGTGGTGTCCTCGACGGATTGCCCGGCGCGCTGGTGGCGGTGCCGGTGACCGCCGCGGCATACGCGGCCATCCAGCGCATCGAGGGCGTTCCAGCCGAGCCGCGCGACCCTCCGGCAGAGCCACGTCCGACGGAGCGCGAGTCCGGCCGTGGGCCAAGGTGATTCGCTCGCGTCCCTTCATCGAGACCGAAGACATCGCCCACCAACTGTCCCGACTCGCAGCACCGCTTCAGCGCAGCGCGAAGCCGGCCACGACGAGGATCGCGCCGAGGCTGAGATAGGCGGCGTAGTCGTTGACCGACCCCGAGTGCAGCCGGCGCAGCGCCGTCACGGCGTGCGGTTCGTCGCGCCGCAGGTAGAGCGGCACGAGGCAGATGCCGAGCAGAACCGTGACGACAACGATGGCGAGTTCCTTGCGTTCCCAGTAGGACCAGTGGACCACCACGGGGCTAACGCGTGCCACTGGCGGGGCCAAGAGGCTCTTGACGTAGCCGTGCGGATGCAGCAGCCCTGCCGCTGCCGGCGCCATCAGGCGAGACAGCGCGGCCTCGCCGAGGACGCCGAAGGCCAGGCAGAGGGCGGCAAGGGCGGCGAGTGCCGTGAGCATCCCGGGCCGTGCCTTCGCCTCGTTCTCGTAGGCGGACTGCCGGGGACGAAGGAAGCCCAGCCACACGGCGCGCGCCAACGCCGCGATGGTGAGGACCTGGGCGAGCAGCATAACGCCGTAGACCACATGCTCTCCCGTGGTGGCCACCCCTTCGTGGATCAGTCCCAGGGAGACGTAACCGTTGAACGGCGGCGCGCCAGCGATGGACAGCGTGCCGACGATGAAGGCGATGGTCAGGCTGGGCGTGCTTCGCCAGAGCCCGCCGAGCTGGGACAGCTTGGTCACGCCGGTCCGGTGGACGATCGCCCCCGCGACGAGGAAGAGCAGCGACTTGAAGAGCGCGTGGTTCAGCAGGTGGTAGGTCGCCCCGGCAGTGCCTGCCGGGCTGCCGGTGCCGAATCCGACTGCCAGCACGCCCATCTGGGACACCGTGTCGTAGGCGAGCACTCGCTTGAGGTCGTCCTGCGCCAGGGCCAGCAGCGCGCCGAGCAGCGCCGACACCACACCGAGACAGGTGAGCAGGCCCAATCCGTGGGTCGCATGCAGTGGAAAGACCTGGTAGAGCAGCCGGACGATCGCCAGCAGGCCCAGGTTGACCATGAGCCCCGAGAAGAGGGCCGAGACGGGACCGGGCGCGGCGGTGTGCGCGTCAGGGAGCCACCCGTGGAAGGGCATCAACCCGGCCTTGGTCGCAAAGCCGGCGACCAACAGTCCCAACGCGATCCGGTCGCTGCTGCTGACCTGGACCGCCAGGCTGTGACGCAGCGCGCCGAAGCCCAGGGCACCGTGCTCGGCATACAGCAGCGCGATCCCGACGAGGATGAGGAAGCCTGCGATCGTGGTGAGCACGAGGATCTTGAACGCCGCCTCCACGGCGATCGGCCGTTCAAGGAAGAAGCCGGTCAGACCATAGCTGGCGAGCCCGGCGACCTCGAACCAGACGAAGAGGTTGAAGATGTCCGCGGTGAGGCCAGCCGCCACCAGTGCTGCGAGAAGCAGCTGGAACAGACCGGCGTAGCCACCGAGCTCACGAGGACCCAGGTGACCCAGTTCCGAGAGGGTGTAGAGCAGCAGGACCGCTCCGACCACCGAGGTGGTGAGGGCGAAGATGAGGCCCCAGGCGTCGACGGCGAACGCGATACCGAGGACCGAGCCGTGTGACGGACCCCAGTGGCCGAAGTAGTGGCTGACCACTTTGCCGTGCAGGACCGTGGGGACGAAGAGGCACAGGATCGCCGCCGATGCTGCTGTCGTGGCCACGGACACGATGACGGGGAGCCGCAGCGACCACCGGGCCAGCAACGGCGACAGAACCGCTCCGGCGAGGGGGACGACGACCGGGAGGGGGGTCAGGCTCGCGAGCGTCGTCGGAGTCATCCGCGCATGCCCCTGACGTCATCGGCGTCCAGGGTTCGGTAGTGCTGCGCAATGCGCACGACGGCCGACAGGAACACGGCGGTCAGGGCGACGCCGATGACGATCGCGGTCAGGCAGAAGTTCTGCAGCACGGGGTCGGCGACGTCACCGGTGACGAGCTGTTGTGCGGTGCGGCCCGGGGGAGGTTCGACCAGGACCGGCGCGGTCGAGTGGGGTCGGTGCGCGAGCGACACGATCAGCAGATAGGTCGAGCTCTCCATGAGGGACAGACCCATGACCATCTTGACCAGGTTGCGCCGGGTCAGGACGGTGTAGAGGCCGAGGACGAACAGCAGGGCGGCAGCGACGTAGTTGGCGACGATCACGATTCGTCACCACCCTCGTGAGCCGTCCGGTCCTGGCCAGCGGAGTCGGCCGAGTCGTCGTCGGAGGTCCAGTCACGCGTGGCACCCAGCACGGCGAACACGACGATGACCAGGCCGCTCGAGACCACCACGAACTCCCCGAGGGAGAACGCCTGGGCGATCCCGCCGCTACGGAGGGTGCGCGCCGGGGCGAGCGGGACCCAGTTGGCGGTGAAGGAGCCGCGCAGGAGCAGGCCGAGCGACTGCAGCACGATGATCGCGAGGGCACCGAGCAGCTCGATCGTCTCGGCGACCGCCGGGCGCACCACGGCCGCGACCCGGTGGTAACCGTGTGCCACGTAGATGAGCAGCACGACGCCGAGCAGCACTGCCCCGGCGGGGAATCCGCCTCCCGGGGTATACCCTTGCACGACGAGGAAGCAGCCGGCGGTGGTGAGCAGCACCGCGACGACGCGGACCCCCATCCGCACCACCACGGTCATCTCCTCCCCTCGCTCGGGGAAGGGTTTGGCGAACGGTTGCGCATCGGTGGTCAGCGGCCCTCTGCCCAGGCCTTCCTCCTCCCGTTCGGCTTCGCGTGCCTGCCTCTCGTCGGGCCCGCTCCGGAGGTGCGGATCGATCTCGAGCTGTTCCTGACGGCCTGCGACGTCCTCGCCCACGTAGCCGCTGCGTGGTTCTCTCGGCCGGGTGAGGACCACGACGCTCAGCACCGCGGCGAGGAGCAGAAACGTCTCGCCGAAGGTGTCGAAAGCCCTGGTGCCGTAGACCACCTCGTTCACCACCTCCGTCAGGTGCCACTGCGGTAGGGCGACCTGGATGGCGTGTCGGGCCATGCCGGGTAGGGGTCGTGCGCCGCGGGGGATCGCGAGCATCGCGACCACCAGTGCGGCCAGCAGGAGGAGCGACAGCACGGCGGCGTGGGGGCGGTGGCGCAGCAGGTCGGGAGCACCGGTCCCGCCGGTCCGCAGCGAGGTCGACGAGCGTGCCGGCGACTGGCTGGTCTCCTCCAGATTGGTCTGCTCGGGTTCGGCGACCTCAGTGCGCGCCTTGCCGATCGCGATCAGGAAGAGCGTGGGCAACGCGACCCCGCCCACCACCACCTCCGCATGGGCCACGTCCGGCGCGCCGAGGACCACGAACACCACGGTGAGCAGGAGCCCCAGAGCGGACAGCGCCATGACGCACGCGTTGAGGTTGCGCAGCCGAATCACCAGGAACGCGGCGGTCAGCAGGAGCGCGAGCAGCAGGTAGTCGACAGCCCAGAACACCGGCTCAGCCCCGTGCCTGCGGCTCGGGGCCGGCACCGCTGTCGGGCTCGTCACCGGCATCCGCTCCGGAGTCCTTCCCGCGCAGTCGGTCACGTGGTTGGTCGACCTTCGCGCCCGACCAGAGCGGCACCCGGCCGCGGTAGGTGGCCCGTAGCAGGGCGTGGGCCGACAGGGGCGCAAACACCAGCACGAGGATGCAGGCCAGCAGCGACTCACCGCCGTACCGGCTGATCGGACCCTTGCCGACGACCAGGGCGAGGAACACCGGCACGGCGCCCAGCACCGCTGCCAGCGTCGAGCTGTGGACCCGGGTGTAGACGTCGGGCATGCGGATCAGTCCCAGGCCCGCCGTGAGCGAGAAGCCGACGCCGATGGTGAGGAGAGCCGCCACGACGACCAGGCGCATCAGAGCAGCCCCCGCTCGAGGTAGCGCGCCCACAACATCGTGCCGAGGTAGGAGAAGGACGCGAGCCAGAGGGCCACCCCGAGGTAGATGTCACGGCCCGCCGCGGCGGCGAACAGGAAGACCGCGAGCATGCTCTGGGTGGCCACGAGGTTGACGGCGACGATGCGGTCACCGATCGTGGGGCCGCTGGCCAGGCGCCACAGGGGGAGGACGGTGAGGACCAGCTCCGCGAGTGCTGCGGCCAGGAAGACCTGGCTCACGTCGACTCCTCCCGGCGTCCGAGGGCACCGAGGAGCAGCCGCTCGACGGGACCGTTGATCGCCCGGCGCGCGTCCTCGGCGCCGCCCGCTGGGGCCTGCAGGACGTGGAACTGGAGCTCGTCGTCGGCCCTGGCGAGGTCCACCAGCTGGCTGTCGACGACCAACGAGGTGAGGATGCCGACGGCGGCGAGCTCGGCGTCGGTGCGGGCCCGGGTCGGGACGATGACCATCCCGCTGGCCAAGGGACGGCGGGGGGTCCAGATCCGTGCCGCGAGCCGCAGCGATGAGGCGGTCGAGTGGACGAGGACCCAGGTCCCCAGCGCCAGGACGGCCGCTGCCCGTCGGGGTCGAAGGAGGGTCCAGGGCCCGGGCAGGTGACCGAGCGGGCTGAGGGCCAGGCCGACTGCGAGCGAGACCAGGAGGCCGGCGACGGCGAACTCCACGGTTGCCGTCCAGCTCAGCGCCACCCACACGAGGTAGCACCACGTGGCCACTGCGACGACCCTCATGCGAGATCCTTACCCCGATCGCGCCGCGCTCACCGGGGCAGCGCCGTTTGAACCGGTGCCCTGCGGGTACTCGCAATCACTATGAGTGACGACCAGTTCTGCCGTGATCTCGCCCAGCAGCTGCGGGTCGACTCGGTGCGGATGAGCGATGCCGCTGGATCGGGCCACCCCACGTCGTCGATGTCCGCGGCCGACCTGATGGCCGTCTTGTTCGACCGCCACCTGCGACTCGATGTCGATGAGCTCGACGACGCCCGCCGCGACCACCTGATCTTCTCCAAGGGCCATGCCTCACCGCTCTACTACGCGTTGCTGAAGGCGGCGGGCATCATCTCCGACGAGGAGATGCTGACCTACCGCCGCTTCGGGAGCCGGCTGGAGGGCCACCCCACACCGCGCATCCCGCCCACCGACGTGGCGACCGGGTCGCTCGGGCAGGGGCTGCCGATCGGCGTCGGGCTGGCCCTCGCGGCGCGCCGGCTGGACCGGCTCCCCTACCGGGTCTGGGTGCTGTGCGGAGACTCCGAGATGGCCGAGGGATCGATCTGGGAGGCCTTCCAGCACGCCGCGTGGGAGCAGCTCGACAACCTCGTCGCGATCGTCGACGTGAACCGGCTCGGGCAGACCCGGGAGACCATGCTGGGCTGGGACCTCGAGGGCTACGCACGCCGGGCGAGGGCCTTCGGGTGGCGGGCCCTCGTGCTGGACGGTCACGACGTGGGCGAGATCGCCACGGCGCTGTCCCAGGCCGTGAGCGAGTCGTCCAAGCCCACCGTGCTGTTCGCCAAGACTCGCAAGGGGCGGGGAGTGGCGGCGGTCGAGGACAAGCCGGGCTTCCACGGCAAACCGTTGGAGGACGCGCAGGCCGCCATCAAGGAGCTCGGTGGTCAACGCCACCTGACCGTGACCCTGGCAGGGCCCGAGACGCAGGACGAGCCGCACCTCTTCGACACCAAGCAGGCGGAACGCCCGTCGTGGGACCTGGGCGAGGAGGTCGCCACGCGATCCGCCTACGGGACTGCGCTGTCGTGGTTGGGCGACGTCGACGGCGGCGTCGTCGCCCTGGACGGCGAGGTGTCCAACTCCACCCACTCCGACCTCTTCGCGGAGGCGCACCCCGACCGATACTTCGAGATGTTCATCGCCGAGCAGCAGATGGTCGCGGCTGCCGTGGGCATGCAGGTGCGTGGCTGGAAGCCCTTCGCCTCCACGTTCGCGGCCTTCTTCACCCGGGCGCAGGACTTCACCAGGATGGCGGCGATCTCCCGCGCCGACCTGCGCCTGGTCGGGTCGCACGCCGGCGTTTCCATCGGTGAGGACGGGCCGTCGCAGATGGCGCTGGAGGACCTCGCGACCTTCCGGGCGGTGCACGGCAGCGCAGTGCTGCACCCGTCCGACGCCAACCAGACCGTGCAGCTGGTGCAGCAGATGGCCGACCGTCCGGGCATCAGTTACCTGCGGACGCTTCGGGGGAAGACGCCCGTGCGGACGCCCTCGTCCGAGGCAGTGACCATCGGCGGCAGCCGGACGGCACGGTCGACCGACCACGACCAGGTGACAGTCGTCGCGTGCGGGGCCACGGTCGACGAGGCCCTGGGTGCGGCCGACGTGCTGGCAGGTGAGGGCATCGACATACGCGTCCTCGACTGCTACAGCATCAAGCCCATCGACGCCGACGCGCTGGCGGCCGCGGCCCGGGAGACACGCGCGCTGGTGACGGTCGAGGACCACTGGCCCGAGGGGGGTCTCGGCGACGCTGTCCTCGCGGCATTGGCGACGGACCCGCAACGGCCGGCGGTGGTGAAGCTCGCGGTGCGGGAGATGCCGGTCTCCGGCACGCCTGAGGAGTTGCGACATGCCGCAGGCATCGATGCGGAGGCTGTCGCGGCAGCAGTGCGCGACGTGCTCGCCGAGCCGGCACGGTCCGGGGCCGAGAGCACCGCCAAAACGTAGGCGCCAGAGGGCAGTCCGGGGGAGCACAACCAGCGACGAGGAGTGACGATGCAGTTCGCGACGACGAGTTCCGCCGAAGAGGTCATGGAGCTGGTGCAGGAGCAGCACCGTGACCTCAAGCAGCTGCTGGAGGCGGTGACCAAGACCGCAGGGGCGGAGCGGAGCGCCACGTTCTCGACCTTGCGCCGCTACCTGGCGGTCCACGAGGCGGTGGAGGAGTCCTTCATCCACCCGGTCGGAGAGCAGGAACTGGCCGATCCGGACGTCGCCCGGGAGCGGGTCGACGAGGAGGACGACGCCGGTGAGGTCATGACGACCCTGGAGGGCCTCGACCCCGGCTCGGCCGACTTCGAGCAGACCCTGGGAGAGCTCGCGGAAGCCGTCACGTCGCACGCCGAGGCGGAGGAGACGGAGGAGCTGCCGGCGCTGCTGGCCGCTGCCGACGATGCGGCGCTCGGCCAGATGGCCCAAGGCCTGGAGTACGTCGCGGAGCTGGTGATGCAGCCGGGAAGCCCCCTCGGGCGGGGTGACACGTCTCCGTTCCTCGTGATCCTCGACAGCGCCAAGGAGGAGCTCGGGCAGCTGGCCGAGCACCGCAACGACTCTCCCGGCTGAGCGCGCTGCAGGCGGTCCTCGACGGCCGCACGAAAGTGGGGGCTCAGAGCAGGAATGGCCGTCACAAACCGGGGTAGATGGGCGGCGACATGCTGATAGCCGTCGCTCCCCGGAGCGGGACGGAACTCATGTCCGGGCGGGCGCTCCTCGAGCGCCCGCCCGTAAAGCTCCCGCCCGCATCCGGCGCCGGACTCGGCCGGCTCGGCCCCTCTCCGTCGGCGTGTGCCGGCGCCGTAGTCTGGCCTGACCCGGGCCGCAGGGCTCGGTCAGGCCAAGGAGAGCTGATGGATCCGATCGCGGTGCGGCTGCTGCGGGCCCGTGGCATCGAGGTCCCGGTCGGCGACCACCAGGAGGTCGAGGACCACTGGCAGAGCCTGCTGGCCGGACGCCAGGGGGTGGACGAGGCGATGCTGGGCGACTTCGACATACCCCTCGTCTTCCCGGCCCAGGGGCACGACCGTGACGCGTGAGCTGACCGACCACTCCATCGCGGAGCTGTCCTCGCTGATCAGGTCCCGGACGGTCTCCCCGGTCGAGCTGACGGATGCCGTCCTGGAGCGGATCGACCGCCACGACGACACCCTGCGGGCCTACATCTCCGTCTACCGCGAGGAGGCCGCGGCGCGGGCGAAGGAGGCGGAGCAGGAGATCACTGCCGGCCGATGGAGGGGCCCGCTGCACGGCATACCCCTGGGCATCAAGGACAACCTGTATGTCGCGGGTCGCGTCACCACGATGGGCTCCACCATCCACCGCGACTTCGTCCCCGAGGACACGGCGACGGTCGTCTCCCGGCTGACCGATGCTGGTGCCGTCGTCCTGGGCAAGCTGAACCTGCACGAGTACGCCCTCGGCGGCACGACGGACAATCGGGTCTTCGGCACCTGCCGCAACCCGTGGCGACTGGACAGGTCACCGGGCGGCTCGAGCGGGGGTTCGGCGGTCTCGGTCGCGACGGGACTGGCCCTGGGTGCCCTCGGCTCGGACACCTCGGGTTCGATCCGGGTGCCGGCGTCTCTCTGCGGGATCGTCGGCCTGAAGCCGACCTACGGGCGGGTCAGCAAGTACGGCTGCTTCCCGGAGGCGTGGACCCTTGACCACGTCGGCCCGATGACTCGCACCGTCACCGACGCCGCGATCCTCCTCGACGCCATCAGTGGGTTCGATCCGCGCGACCCGGCCTCCGTCGACCTGCCGCCCACCACCACAGTTGGCGGTCTCTCGGCAGACTGCACCGGGGTCGTGCTGGGCGTCGACGAGAAGTACTTCTTCCACGACGTCGATCCCGAGATCGAGGCTGTCGTCCGCGCCGCGATCGCAGGCCTCGAGCGGGCTGGCGCCGTGGTCCGGCCGGTGGAGGTGCGCGGGCTGCGACACGGCGACCATGCCCTGACGGTGATCGACACGGCCGAGGCGAGCACGGTCCACCACGCGAACCTGCGCGACCGGCCGCAGGACTTCGCGGACGATGTGCGGCTGCTCCTCGAGTGCGGAGAGCTCCCGAGCGCCGTGGAGTACCTCCAGGCCCAGCAGTTGCGCCGCCGGCTCCGACAGGAGATGCAGCGCGTGTTCGACGAGGTCGACCTGCTCGTGGCGCCGATGGTCCCCGTGCCCACGCCCACCATCGGCGGTTCGGGCGCTGGCGTGTTCTCCGTGGTGACTCCGGCCAGCCTGCTGGGCCTGCCGTCCCTGTCGGTGCCGTGTGGTCTCGTCGATGGTATGCCGGTCGGCCTCCAGATCATCGGGCCGGCGCTCGCCGATCAGCGGGTGCTCGACACCGGCCGGGCGGTCGAAGAGCTCGGCCTGTTGGGCTCGGCCGGGCCGACCGCCCATCTCGATCGCGAGTAGGCGCCCAGGTGGGTGGGGAAGGCGCGAGAACCCTTGTGCACGGCATCGGTCGAG
The DNA here is from genome assembly GCF_005222685.1 of Segeticoccus rhizosphaerae. Taxonomy (NCBI): domain Bacteria; kingdom Bacillati; phylum Actinomycetota; class Actinomycetes; order Micrococcales; family Intrasporangiaceae; genus Segeticoccus; species Segeticoccus rhizosphaerae. The sequence goes on along the minus strand of NZ_SWMA01000022.1, from coordinate 21,307 downwards.
CCTGCGCGCTGTCGCCGAACCACCCCTGAAGCGGCCACCATGCGGCAACGGCGACGGGCCTGGGCGACAATCGGGTGAAGTCGTCAACGAGGAGGGGCAGTGTGCCAGTACTGCGGGTGTCGGGACATCCCGCTGCTGCGTGACTACATCGCCGAGCACGAGCGCTCGACGCATTCCGGCGAGGAGGCGCTCCGAGCCTGCGAACGCGGCGACTTCGACGCCGCCCGGGAGCACTTGTCCTCGATGGCGGACGAGCTCCGGGCGCACTGGCAGGGCGAGGAACAGGGACTCTTCGCCGTCTTGCGACGCGAAGAGCTCTACGCCGAGCACATCGACCCGCTCGTCGCTGAACACCGCGAGCTGGCAGGGCTGTTGGCGAGCGTCGACCTCACGAAGGAGAGCGACCGGCACCGGATCCGGGAGGCGCTGGACGAGCTCTACGTCCACATCCGCAAGGAGGAGGACGGTCTCTTCCCGGCGTCGCTCACCGAGCTCGATGGTGACGAGTGGGACACGGCGATCGACGCGTGGCATGCCGCCCACGCGGGCAGGGAGATGATCGCGAGCGTGGACGGCATCTCCACCTGACGCTGCCGGCCCACGAGCCTTCCTGCCCCGCCGACTGGCTGGGTCAGGCCGGAACGGCCCACACCACCCAGTTCCCGAGGTAGTGGTGGTTGACGAAGGTGGTCGAAGGGTCACAGGTGATGAGGCGCAACAGCGGTCGCGGGTTGCCGGCGTCCCAGATGCTGGTGTCGTGCGGCACCGACGTCTTGCGCTCCGGCGACGACCTGGTCACCGTGAAGCGGACCTTCTGACCGGACGTGTAGGTGACGACGACCGTGTCACCGATCCGGACCCGCGGGAGGTTCCAGAAGACATCCGGCTGGTGGCTCCAGCTGATGTGGCCGACGAGGATCGACGTGCCCGGGTAGCCGGGCTTCGGCCAGCCTGCCTCCGCGTACCACCCGGCAGCACCGGGGGCGGGGATGAGGTAGTCCTGTTTGTCGAGATAGGCCGGGCGCAGGGAGGTGTCGACCTGCTCCACGCCGTGGGCCGACACGACGGTCACGTGGGACGGCGCGCCCTGGGGTGCCCGCGGATTCGGTCGCGAGGGTGATGACGTCTTCCGATCACCCAAGGAGGCTGCCGTCGACGTCGACGTCGACGTCGCGCGCTGCGTGCTGGGCGCGGATGGCTGTTGGGTCTTGGCCGACGGTTCACCCTTTCGCTGCCGGCCCGAGTGCGTGCTGGTGGGTGTTGCCGTCGGGCCAGTGCTCCGTGTCCGAGCCGGGGCCTTCGTCGCCGGCTGGCCGGTGGGCGCCACGAGGCCGGCGTGTCCTTCGTGAGTGATGACACTGGGCGAGACGTAACCGCCGGGCTGCGAATCGGGATGAAACAGGCTGCTGCCCGTGAGGGTGAGCGTGAGCCCACCCGTCACGAGCAGCAGTCCTGCGGCAAAGCCGGCCCGCTGGTATCGGGCCATCGCGTCAGTGCTCGGACTCGTCCTCGCGGCGGCGGATGGTTGCCGTCGTGATTGCGATGCCGGCCATGGCGATCGCCAGGCCACCGAGCATCAGCGTGGCCGACGAGCCTCCGCCTTCGACCGGACCGCCGTCGGTGTGCACGAGCCTCGGCACCTCAGGGGTGTTCGAGGGGTGCACCACCGGCGTCGTGCTGGTGGACGGGGGTGGCGTGGTCTCGGTGGGAGGCGGGGTCGTCTCGGTGGGAGGCGGGGTCGTCTCGGTGGGAGGCGGGGTGGTCTCGGTGGGAGGCGGGGTGGTCTCGGTGGGAGGCGGGGTGGTCTCGGTGGGAGGCGGGGTGGTCTCGGTGGGAGGCGGGGTGGTCTCGGTGGGAGGCGGCGTCGTCTGGGTGACCGCCGGGCTGGAGGGCGCCGGCGTGGAGGCGAGGGATGAGGTGGACGTGGCGCTGGCGGATGGGTAGCTCGCGTCAGCGGGGGCGCTGGTGGCGCCCATCACCATGACCCCCGCCCCGGCCAGGCTCACGGCCAGGCCAAGCGTTCGCGCTGCTCGTCGTCCTGTCGTCGGTACCTGCATGAAGTTCCCCTTGCGTGAGGGCCCGCTCGGTGCGGGGCCGGTTCCCCGTTCTCAGCCAAGGTAAAGGCAAGGCAAGAGGGAAGTCTTGAGAACGCAAGAACTCGTCAAGAAATAGTCATTAGCGGGAAATGCGCTGCCCGTTCGGCCCTGCCGCCGCGCCAGTTCTGGCCGCGCTCCGACTCCGCTCCGCACCGGGTCACGATCTGACTAGGCTGCCCTCATCCGACCCCGTCCGGGGCTGCTTCGAGGAGGAGTTGCCATGAGTATTGCCCACCGCCGCGTCGGCACGGGCCCGAATGTGGTTATTTGCCTGCCCGGCTGGTTTGGGTCATCGGAAGGCTGGGGGCACTGGCCCGAGCTGCTGGACGGCGAGCGCCGCAGTTTCCTGTTCACCGACTACCGCGGTTACGGCGCCCGTCAGGACGAGGAGGGCGAGCACACCATCGACGAGATCGCCCGAGACACCCTCGCCTTGGCGGATGAGGTGGGTGCGCAGACGTTTTCGCTGATTGGCCACTCGATGGGTGGCAGCGCAGTCCAACGCGTCCTCTCGATGGCGCCAGACCGCGTCGAGCGGATGATCGGCATCAGCCCCGTGCCGGCCTCGGGTGTTCCGTTCGACGATGACGGCTGGGCGTTGTTCTCGGGAGCAGCCCAGTCCGACGACAACCGTGCGGCGATCATCGATCTCACCACCGGAAACCGGCTGACCAGGCGGTGGATCGACCAGATGGTCGCCAGCTCGGTCGAGAACTCGACACGCGAGGCCTTCGGCGACTACCTGGAGGCGTGGGCCAAGACCGACTTCGCCTCTGAGGTCGAGGGAAGCTCCGTCCAGGCTCTGGCGATCGTGGGGGAGCACGACCCGGCGCTCGGTGAAGAGACCATCAACGCGACCTGGCGGGAGACCTACCGCAACTGCGTGGTGCAGGTCATGGCCAATGCCGGTCACTACGCCATGTTCGAGACCCCGGTCGCGTTGGCGACGAGCGTCGAGGCCTTCCTGGACCGGGCCTGAGCGGGCAGCAAGTTTGGGCCAGGAGCTGGCGAACATGAACGCGAGGATCGCCACGGCATACGACCGGCTACCGGCACACGTGCAGGAGCTCACCACGCTGGCGCACGATCCGGCGACCTACCAGACGGGAGTGCCCTACGAGGGCCTCGCCGCACTGCGTGACGGGTATGGCGTGGTGCCCGTCGCCGAGCCTGCGCTCACCGGCTGGCCGGAGGGCCCGGGCTACTGGCTCGTGCTGCGGCACGCCGATGTGGAACGGGTGCTGCGGGACCCGCACACCTTCTCGTCTGCCGTCGGGGGCACCCAGATCCGCGACCCCGCGAGTGCGGAGGACCTCGCCTACGTGCAGCGGATGATGCTCAACATGGACCCGCCCGACCACACCCGACTGCGACGGATGCTGGCGAAGTCGTTCACCCCGAGGGCCGTGTCCAAGCTGGAGGAGCAGATCCAGGCACATGTCGACCGGATCGTGGACCGCATGCTGGCACATGGAGACTCGGGGGAGTGTGACTTCGCGAAGGACGTGGCGGCCGACCTGCCGCTGCTCGCCCTGGCCGACGTGCTGGGCGTGCCGAGCCAGGATCGGTGGCTGCTCTTCGACTGGTCGAACCGCGTGATCGGCTGGCAGGACCCCGACTACGCCACGAGCGGCTCCTTCGACCCCAGCCGCGGCACTGACCTGGCCCGTGCGGCTCTCGCCGAGCGGCCTGAGCCTGGGGCGGACGGGCTCATGCCCGACCCTCGCTCGCGCGAGGGGATGCTCGACCTCTACACCTATGCGCACCTGCTCGGCGAGGCCAAGCGTCGCGAACCGGGCGAGGACGTGATGTCGATCCTCATGGCGCAGCGTGACGGCGAGGACGGAACGGTCAGCGTCGAGGAGTTCGAGAACCTCTTCTGGCTCTTTGCGGTGGCCGGCAACGAGACGCTGCGAAACGGCATACCAGGAGGGATGATCGCCCTGCTGCAGCATCCGGAGACGCAGCGGCAGCTGCGGGACCAGCCGGACCAGGTGCCCGCGGCGGTCGAGGAGATGCTGCGCTGGTGGACTCCGGTGATGGCCTTCCGCCGGACGGCGACATCCGCGACCCGGCTCGGCGACGTGGAGCTGCGGGCCGGGGACAAGATCGTCGTCTCCTTCGCGGCGGCGAACCGGGACGCGGCCGTCTTCACCGAACCCGACCGCTTCGACATCGAGCGATCCACCTCGGCCCACCTGACCTTCGGCCACGGGCCGCACTTCTGCCTCGGCTCCCACCTCGCACGAGTGCAGATGCGTTGTCTTTTCACCACGTTGCTCGCACGCACGAGCTGGCTCGAGGCTGCCGGCGAGCCGGCGCTGCTGCGGTCGAACTTCCAGCGGGGTGTGAAGCGACTGCCTCTGGCCTGGACACGCTGAGCCGCGCGCGGTCCAGGACCACGCGCGGCTCAGCACGCCTGCAACCGGTCGGCTCAGTTGCCGACGAGCCTGATCGAGAAACTGCCCTCCCCGTCACCCGTGAGGTGGGCGGTCATCCCGAAGCTGCGGAGCGACTTGACGAACTCACGCTCCTCGTCGTCCTTGATCGCGCCCAGGTAGTGGTGTTCGAGGTCGTCGAGGTCCACGTAGGAGACCCACTCCGCGGTCTTGGCACCAGGGACCGCCAGCCGGAAGGAGTCGCTGTCGCCCAGCCTGCCGCCCCGCGCGATCCAGTCCAGGCCGGGCTGTCCGGTGGCCACCAGGAACGAGTCACCCTTGGCATGGTGCACGAGCGGCAGCTCGGAACCCTCGTCCCGGGCGAGCTTCTCGAGCTTGGTCATGACCTCCGTCGCCTTGCCGGTGTCGGTCTTGACCCGGACGCCGGCGATGACGTCCTCCGGACCCGAGGTGTTCTCGAAGTCCTGGTCAGGAGCGGCGATGACCAGGTTGCGGCCGACCAACGTCTGGAGGTCCTCGGGCAGGGCGATGCCGTAGCGCTCCTTGAACTCGTCGAGGAGCTGCTGGGCCGACTGGGTCGAACCCAGCGGCTGTGACTGGTCGTCGGCCAGCTTCATGAAGGAGTCCCAGGCGTTGCCGATGATCTGGTCACCGTGGGAGAGAGCGACGGCGACGGCCGTGTCGTCGGGCAGTGAGGTGATGGCCGACTCCACCTCGTCCTGCGGAGCCTTGGTGGACTCCTGACCGCGGGTGATGCCGGCCAGCTCGAGGTAGTCGGAGTCGAAGCGCAGGGCGACGGCGAAGCGGCCGGCCTTCTTCAGCTGCTCCGCGCGCGTCCGCGGACCCATCAGGTCGCCGGCCCGCTCGGCCAGCCCGCCGAGGTCCGCCCAGCCCGAGACGATGCCCGGCTCGCCGAGGTCGTCCATGTCGCCCGCGAACGTCGTGTTGTCGGACAGCGGCCCTTCGTCGATGGCCGACCTGACCTCGGCAGCCCGGCCGGGCATGGTGAAGACGGCGTAGTCACCATGGAAGAAGTAGTCCGGCTTGTCGGAGTCCTTGGCCACCAGCTCGTGGGTGCCGCCCGGGATCGGGGCGCTCGCGCCGAAGGAGGTGGCCGGGCCAGCCGGCACGGCGGCGAGGATCTTGTCGATGCCCTCGCGTGCCTTGCCCTCGTCCTTGACCTGGAGGGCCACGGCCACCATCGGGTCGTCTCCGCTCTGGTGGGGGGCGGAGACGCTCATGCCCAGCCTGTCGCCGAGCCAAGGCTTGATGTCCCGGTCGTAGTCGATGTCCTTGATCGACGGGTTGTCCTTCTGGGCGGCGTCCCACAGCTTCTTGCGGATGTCTCCGGTCGTGAAGTCTCCGTTGGACTTGGGGAACGTGGACAGGAACCGCACGGCCGCCACCTTCTGACCGACCGAGGGATCGATGTCCATGCGCCAGTAAGCGATCGCGTTGCCGGGCAGCGCCTCAGCAGGTTGCTGCCCACCGCCGCCGAGCTTCGTGACGGCGAAGGCGGCGCCACCTGCGAGCACCAGCGCGACGGCCAGCAGGACCGTGATGATCGCGCTCTTGTGGGACTTGCGCTGCCCCCGTCCCGCCGGCGGCTGGGCGTAGGGCTGGCCGACATAGGGCTGGGCGCCATACGGACCGGACTGGTGTCCCCCCGGTGGCGGGCCGTCGCCGGAAGGCGGCGGCATCGGTCGGTCCGGACCGGATGGTGGGTGTTCAGACATGGTGCTCCCCTGTTGTGTGGTGATGACCCCGTGACGGAGTAGGCGTGTGGTCCTGCTGCGTCGTGCGTCGTCCTTGGGTTCCGAATGACCGGGCGAGCGGACAGCGCCGAAGTGCGCAGGATGCAGTGCTATCGGCGTCTGGGTTGGGTAAATTTTCAATTTGTGACCATTTCGTGACCTTTGCTCCGCGGCCGAGGCCGGTCGGTCCCGAACCTTCCGAGTGACCTGCAAAAAGACATTGGTGTAACTCGGCGTGTCCTCTTGGACGCGAGGCCGGTGGGGGAGATGATGCGCGCGGGAGCGGTGTGACTTGTGTTCCCAGTGGGGCGAATTAGCTCTAGTCTCCGTCGTTGTCAGCTTCCCGACGGAGAGGTCCTCACCGTGCCCCGCAGTAGTCGGTCGACCCGAATCACCTTGGTCACAGCCGTGGGCAGCGCCTTGGCCATGGTGGTCAGCGCCGGGCCCGCTCAGGCCAGCGTCGACCCGGTCTACCCCTCCGCGGGAGAGGTGCAGGCGGCCCAGTCCGCGGTGACCAGCAAGAAGCAGCAGGTCGAAGCACTCCAGGGCCGGCTCAACGCCTCGTATGCCCAGGAGCAGCAGGTGCGCAAGGAGGCCGGCGAGGCGGCCGAGAAGTACAACGGTGCCCGCGTCGAGCTGCAACAGAAGCGGGCCGCGGCCAAGGTCGCGTCACGCAAGTCGCGCGAGGCCCGGCAGCAGGCCCACACCGCCCGCACCGCGGTGGGCGAGCTGGCGGCCGGCATCTACCGACAGGGCGGCAGCCTCGGTGACCTGGAGATGTTCCTGTCCGATGGTGGGCCGCAGACTGTGCTCGACCGGGCAGCCGGATTCGCCGTGGTCGGCAAGTATCGAGACCGGACCCTCGAGCAGGCGTCGGCCAGCTCGCAGACGGCGGCGACGTTGGAGCGCCAGGCGGCTCGGGCGCAGGCCCAGGAGGCCGCGGCCGAGATGAGGGCCAAGCAGGCCAAGGGCGAGGCCGAGGCGAAGGTCGCCGCGGTGCAGTCGGAGACCCGGCGGCTGCAGAGCCAGCAGTCCGCGATGGTCACCGAACTGGCCCAGCTGCGGCGCACCTCGGTGAGCAAGGAGCGGCAGCGTCAGGCGGGGCTGCGGGCCGAAGCCGAGCGCCGGGCCGCCGAGGCCGCGCGCAAACGGCTCGAGGCGCAGCGGCGCAAGGCAGCGGCCCTGCAGCGGGCCAAGGAGGAGGCCGCTCGGGAGGCTGCCGCCCAGAAGGCCAGGGAAGAGGCCGCTGCGAGGGCGGCCGCCCAGGAGAAGGCGCGCGAGCGGGCCGCCCAGGAGGCGCGTGCCGAGGCGGCGCGACGCGCAGAGTCGCAGCGGCAGCAGGAGGCAGCGGCCCGACGGGCAGCCGCGCAGAAGGCCCGGGAGCAGAAGGCCGCCGACGAGCGGGCCGCCGCCGAACGCGAGCAGGCGCAGGCCATTCCGGTTTCCGCACCCGAACCGGCCCCGGCTCCGTCCGGACCGGCGAGTGGTGCGAGCGCCGCCATCGCGTTCGCTCGTGCCCAGCTGGGTGACCGCTACGTCTGGGCCGCGGACGGCCCGAGCACCTGGGACTGCTCTGGTCTGACCCAGGGGGCGTGGCGGGCCGCGGGCGTGTACCTGCCGCACCAGTCAAAGCTGCAGTACAACGACACGATGCGCGTGCCGATCAGTGAGCTGCAGCCCGGCGACCTGGTGTTCTACGGGTCCTCGCCGTCGACCATCTACCACGTCGCCCTCTACATCGGAGGCGACACCATCATCGAGGCGCCGTTCGCGGGCGGTTACGTCCGCACCTACTCAGTCTTCCGCTACGGCGACCTGCTGCCCTACGGCGGTCGCGTCCTGTCCTGACCGCAGCGACGCGCTGGGTCCGAAGGACCCGACTCAGGCGTGCGGTCCGGGCCAACGAGCGGTGGTCATCCCGGCGTCCTTCGCCCGCTGGATGGAGGCCAGGATCTCCTGCTCGGACTCCTCCCGGCCGGCCCAGTGGGCGCCCTCGACCGACTTGCCCGGCTCGAGCTCCTTGTAGGTCTCGAAGAAGTGCTGGATCTCGAGCCGGTCGTACTTGCTCACGTGCTCCAGCTCGGTGATGTGTGACTGGCGGGGGTCGTCGGCCGGCACGCACAGCACCTTGTCGTCGCCGCCGGCCTCGTCACGCATCCGGAACATCCCGATCGCCCGTGCCGCCACCAGCACGCCGGGGAAGGTCGGCTCCTCGAGCAGCACGAGGGCGTCGAGCGGGTCTCCGTCCTGCCCGAGTGTGTCCTCGATGTAGCCGTAGTCGGCCGGGTAGCGGGTCGAGGTGAAGAGCATGCGGTCCAAGCGGATTCGGCCGGTGAGGTGGTCGACCTCGTACTTGTTGCGCTGACCCTGCGGGATCTCGATCGTGACGTCGAACTTCATGGGAGGCCCCTTCTGGGTCTTTCGCGGTCCACGGGTGGCTTAGGCTCGCTCGCAAGTGTCCCGTATCCGCACCCGCGTCGTTAAGGGGGGTTGTGCGTCTCGTCAAAGTCGTCTCGGGGGTCATCGCCGTGTCCGTCGTGGCCGTGGTGGGCTATGGCGCCCTCGACGTCTACGACAAGGTGCCCGGCGTCCTCACCCGCGACCAGACGACCTCGGCGCCGAGCCCGAGGACCGGCCAAAGCTCCACGTCCGGTGCGGCCACTGCCGAGCAGCACACCGAGCAACACACCAGGATCGCGCCGGTCAGCAACCCGCGGCCGCCGCTGCCGCGGCTCGAGGCCGGGGCCCCGGTGCCGACCGAGAAGGGGCTGCGGACCTTCCTCGCCGGCGCGTTGCGGGACAAGCAGCTGGGCAACTCGCTCGGCGTGACGATCCGGGATGCGTCGACCGGGAAGCACCTGCTCGACCTCAGCGCATCCGCACCCCGCACCCCGGCGTCGACCACCAAGCTGCTGACCGCGGCGGCGGTGACCACCACCTTGGACCCCGGCGGTCGCTTCACGACCAAGGTCGTCCAGGGATCGAGCCCGCGCAGCATCGTACTGGTCGCGGGAGGCGACAGCCTGCTCAGCCCCGGCAAGGGCGACCGCTCCTCGACGTCGGGCCACGCCGGGCTCGACGAGCTCGCAGCCGAGGTCAAGGCATCGCTGGCCAGGTCGCCGCGCCCGAGCAAGACCAGCAAGTCAGCCAAGTCAGCCAGTTCGAAGCCGCTGCGGCTGACCGTGGATGACTCGTATGCCGCGGGGCCGCTGCACGCGCCCGGCTGGAGCCAGGGCGTCATCAACCAGGGATTCGTCGGCGGCGTGGCCATGCTCGGTCTGTCCACGCAGCGCGCCACGACCGGCCACCCAGCCTCGACCGACCCCGTGATGAGCACGGCGTGGGCCTTCCGCGAGGCGTTGGCCCGGCATGGGGTCACAGTGGCCGACGCCGTGGAGCGCGGCCGCGCTCCGTCCTCCGGGCGCACACTGGGGGCGGTGCGTTCGGCACCGATCGGCGACGTGCTCGCGTTGGCCCTCGACCAGAGCGACAACGCGCTGACCGAGCAGCTCGCTCGCATCGCCGCCGCGCACGAGGGCGCCCGGACCGACTTCCCGTCGGTCGCCCGGTGGGTGACGCGCACGGTCAAGGGTCTCGGCATCGACGTCACAGGAGTGCACCTCGTCGACTCCTGTGGGCTGTCCACAGGCACCAGGATCCCTGCCCGTGTGATCGGTGATGTGCTCACACTGGCGACGACCGGGCGGGACCGGGCCCTGCAGAGCGTGCTCAGCCAACTGCCCGTCGCCGGGCTGACCGGTACCCTCTACGACCGCTTCCTCAACCCGGAGGCGCGGGTCGCCGACGGGATCGCGCGCGCCAAGACCGGCAGCCTGCCGGGCGTCTCCTCGCTGGCCGGCACCGTGCTCGACCGGGACGGGCGGCTGCTCGTCTTCGTGCTGATCGCCGACAACGTGCGGCCCTTCACGCCCCCGGCCAAGGGCAAGGCCGCCGGCGGCTCCCGCGAGCGGCCCGGGAGCAAGGGAGTGAGTGGCAATGCGTGGGTCGCCATGACGCAGGTGCGGCGGGGACTCGACGCGGTCGTGGCTCGCTTGGCCGACTGCGGCTGTCGCGGCTGAGCGAAGAACACTCAAAGGAGCGCCACAGCCGCCGGGGATCGCGACCCCCGACACGACAAACCCGTACGGTGTTGGCCATGGCAACCACTTCGACCTCCGGCGCGACCGGGCCGCACGAGCTGGTCGACTGGGACTTCGCCGGGGCCACGGGCCGCCGGCTCGTCCCGGCCGGCCCCAAGGTGACGGCAGCGGAGGCGTCCTCCGTGGTCGAGGAGCTGCGCGCCGACGCGGAACGGGCCCGCACCCCGGTGGCGGAGACCGCGCGGCTGCACACGCCCCCGGACGCGCACGCGCCCCTCATCGTCGACCGGCCCGGCTGGATCGACGCCAACGTGAGCTCGATGCGCTCGATGCTGGGCCCGGTTTTCGACACGATGGCCGCCAAGCGACGCCGTGAGCCCGGGCAACTGACCCGATCGGTCGGCGGCAAGGTGACCGGCGGGGAGGCAGGAGCGCTGATGGCGTTCCTCGCCGGCAAGGTGCTCGGTCAGTACGACCTCGCGCCGGAGGGGAAGCCCCGCCTCCTGCTCGTGGCGCCGAACATCCTGCACGCGGAGACCCAGCTCGCCGTCGATCCCGCCGACTTCCGGCTGTGGGTGTGCCTGCACGAGGAGACCCACCGGGTCCAGTTCACCGCGGTGCCCTGGCTGCGCGAGCACCTGATCGGCAGCGCCCGGTCGCTGACCTCCGAGCTGGTCCCCGACCCCGACCAGCTCGGGGCCAAGCTGGCGCAGATCGCCTCCAGCCTGCCGGATGCCTTCCGCAGCGGTGGCACGGGACTCGCGGACGTCTTCGCGACGCCGGAGCAGCGGGCGCGGATGGCCCGGATCACCGCGGTCATGTCGCTGCTCGAGGGGCATGCCGACGTCGTGATGGACGACGTCGGCCCGCAGGTGATTCCGTCGGTCGCGCAGATCAGGGCCAAGTTCCAGCAACGGCGGCGCGGCGGGGGTGCGGTCGACCGCCTGCTGCGGCGGCTGCTCGGCCTGGAGGCGAAGATGCGGCAGTACCGCGACGGTGCGGCCTTCGTGCGCGGGGTCACCGACCGGGTCGGGGTCGACGGCTTCAATGCCGTCTGGACCTCCCCCGAGACGCTCCCGCTGCCCGAGGAGATCGAGGACCCGGGTGCCTGGGTCGCCCGTGTCCACGGCTGATCCCCTGATCCCGTGACCGGTCCGCCCGCCCCCGTCGCCGCGGCGCGTGTGGCCGTGCGCGAGTGCCTCGCGGGGCTGCCGTCCGACGTGCCGGTGCTGGTGGCCTGCAGCGGTGGGCCGGACTCGCTCGCCCTCGCCGCTGTCACGGCCTGGGAGGCTCCTCGCCTTGGCCACCCCACCGGCGCGCTGGTCGTGGACCATGGGCTGCAGGACGGTTCGGAAGAAGTCGCTGCCCGGGCCGCCGAGCAGTGTCGTGCGCTGGGCCTGTCGAGCGTTCAGGTCCTGCGGGTGCAGGTGGGCTCCGAGGGCGGCCCGGAGTCGGCAGCCAGGGACGCGCGCTACGCCGCTCTGGAGCAGGCCGCGGAGGCGAGCGGCTCGGCATACGTGCTGCTCGGCCACACCCAGAAGGACCAGGCGGAGCAGGTCCTGCTCGGCCTCGCCCGCGGCTCCGGCGCCCGTTCGCTGTCCGGTATGCCGCGTCGTCGCGGCCGCTTCCTGCGGCCCTTCCTCGCGCTGCCCGGGAGCACCACGCGCGAGGTGTGCGCGGCCGAGGGGCTGACCCCGTGGGAGGACCCGCACAATGCGGACCCGACCTATCGCAGGGTGCGGGCGCGGCGGCTGCTCGACCGGCTCGAGCACGAGCTCGGCCCCGGCGTCGTCGCGGGACTGGCCCGCAGCGCCGGCCTGCTGCGCACCGACGCGGACACGCTGGACGCCCTCGCGGTGACCGCCCGCGAGGAGCTCGGGCCCGGACCATGGGAGGCGCAGCGGCTCGCGGTGCTGCCGGACGGGATCCGGACCAGGGTGTGGCGCCGGCTGGTCGAGGAGGCGGGGACACCACGCGGTGCGCTGTTCGCGGTGCACGTGCGGTCGCTGGAGGCCCTGGTGAGCCGGTGGCGCGGACAGGGCCAGGTCGACCTGCCGGGGGGCGTGCGGGCGAGCCGCACGGGCGGGCGGGTGTCGATCGAGCGCGCAGGTCCGGTTCAATGGGAGCACACCGGCGCTGACAGCCTGGACGGGCCGGACCGCCCGACGACCGACCCGACGACCCACCCGACAACCTAGGAGAGTGCCGTGGACGCCGCCCACATGGGAGCCGACCTCGAGAAGGTGCTGATCACCGAGGAGGAGATCCAGACCAGACTCGGGGAGCTGGCCGAGCAGATCTGGGCCGACTACGAGGGCAAGGACCTGCTGCTCGTGGGGGTGCTCAAGGGCGCCGTCGTGGTGATGGCCGACCTGATGCGGGCCCTGCCGGGCACCGCGCCCATGGACTGGATGGCCATCTCGTCCTACGGCTCCGGCACCAAGTCGTCCGGGGTCGTCCGCATCCTGATGGACCTGCGGACCGACATCACCGACAAGCACGTGCTGATCGTCGAGGACATCATCGACTCCGGGCTGACCCTGTCGTGGATCAAGACCAACCTGGAGTCGCGCTCGCCCGCCTCCGTCGAGATCTGCACCCTGCTGCGCAAGCCGGAGGTGGCCAAGGTGGAGATCCCGGTCAAGTACGTCGGATTCGACATCCCGCCGGAGTTCGTCGTGGGCTATGGACTCGACTACGACGAGCGCTACCGCAACCTGCGCGTCGTGGGCACCCTCGCGCCGCACGTCTACTCCTGAGCGGGGCAAATAACGCGGCGGCGCGAGCCCGTCGGAACACTGACGGCATAATGGTCGTTGACCTGCAGGAATGCCGTTGCCGCCGAGCGGTGTACCTTTTTTCAGTCTGTCGCCGTGTCCGCGGGACATCGCGGACGACTTGGCCGAGCGACCAGGAGGGACGGGGCGAGACCCCGCACATACATGAACTTCAAGCGCATTCTCCGCACGCCGATGATCTGGATCGTCCTGATCATCGCCGTCGCCTTCCTGTATTTCACCGTCAACGGCAACAGCGGCTTCACCCGGATCGACACGTCCGCGGCGGAGCACCTGATCACCAGTGGCAAGGTCGAGTCGGCCAAGGTCACCCCCGACCGCATCGACCTGACCCTGAAGCCGGGGGAGAGCTACTCCGACGGTGACCAGGTCAAGGACGCGAACCGCGTCCAGGCCTATTACGTCCCCGCGCGCGGGGACCGGATCGTGAGTGAGCTGACCAAGGCGAACCCCTCCAAGGGCTACACCGACGACCCGGCCCAGCAGAGCTGGATCGTCAGCCTGCTGCTGACCGTGCTGCCGTTGCTGCTGGTCCTCGGTCTGTTCTGGTTCCTGATGAGCCAGATGCAAGGCGGCGGGTCCAAGGTCATGCAGTTCGGCAAGAGCAAGGCCAAGCTCGCCAGCAAGGACATGCCCAAGGTCACCTTCGCCGACGTCGCCGGGGCGGACGAGGCGGTCGAGGAGCTGCAGGAGATCAAGGACTTCCTCGCCGACCCCGCCAAGTTCCTCGCCGTCGGCGCCAAGATCCCCAAGGGCGTCCTGCTGTATGGCGCTCCGGGCACCGGCAAGACGCTGCTGGCGCGAGCCGTGGCGGGTGAGGCCGGCGTGCCGTTCTACACGATCTCGGGCTCGGACTTCGTCGAGATGTTCGTCGGTGTGGGAGCCTCCCGGGTGCGCGACCTGTTCGAGCAGGCCAAGTCCAACGCCCCCGCAATCATCTTCGTCGACGAGATCGATGCCGTCGGACGGCACCGCGGCGCCGGGCTGGGCGGCGGCCACGACGAGCGCGAGCAGACGCTGAACCAGCTGCTCGTCGAGATGGACGGCTTCGACGTCAAGACCAATGTCATCCTGATCGCCGCCACCAACCGGCCCGACATCCTCGACCCGGCGCTGCTGCGTCCCGGGCGGTTCGACCGGCAGATCGCCGTCGACGCGCCGGACATGATCGGGCGGCACCACATCCTGCAGGTGCACGCCAAGGGCAAGCCGATGGCCACGGACGTCGACCTGCTCGCGGTGGCACGGCGGACCCCCGGGTTCTCCGGCGCCGACCTGGCCAACGTGCTCAACGAGGCGGCGCTGCTCACCGCCCGCACCGGCGCCAACATGATCGACAACCACTCCCTCGACGAGGCGATCGACCGCGTCATCGCGGGGCCGCAGAAGCGTTCGCGGGTGATGAGTGCCAAGGAGCGCAAGATCACCGCCTACCACGAGGGCGGCCACGCGCTCGTCGCCTCGGCGATGCGGCACACCGACCCGGTCACCAAGATCACGATCCTGCCGCGCGGCCGTGCGCTCGGCTACACCATGGTGCTGCCGGCCGACGACAAGTACTCCACCACCCGCAACGAGCTGCTCGACCAGCTCGCCTACGCCCTCGGTGGGCGCGTCGCGGAGGAGCTGGTCTTCCACGACCCGACCACGGGCGCGTCCAACGACATCGAGAAAGCCACCGGACTGGCGCGGCAGATGGTGACGCAGTACGGCATGAGCGAGCGGGTCGGTGCGATCAAGCTCGGCTCGGGCAACAGCGAGGTCTTCCTCGGTCGTGACATGGGCCACGAGCGCGACTACTCCGAGGAGGTCGCGGGGGTCGTCGACGAGGAGGTGCGCCGCCTGATCGAGGCCGCGCACGACGAGGCGTGGCATGTCATCAACGACAACCGCGAGATCCTCGACCACCTGGTGCTGCAGCTGCTCGAGAAGGAGACCCTGGGCGCGGAAGCCCTCGCCGAGGTGTTCGCCGACGTGGTGAAACGGCCCCCACGCCCGATCTGGCTGTCGAGCGACCGGCGCCACGTGCACGACCTGCCGCCCGTCCTCACCCCGGCCGAGAAGGCGGCCCAGGCCAACGGCCAGCCACCTCCCGGCCCCAACGGTGAGCACCCGCCGGAGGCGGTCATCGAGGTGCCGGAAGGCGGCTATGTCGACCCCGAAGGGCATTGATGTCGATCGCGCCGAGCGCGCGATCCGGGAACTGCTGATCGCGGTCGGGGAGGATCCCGACCGCGACGGCTTGCAGGACACCCCGGCCCGGGTGGCGCGCGCCTACGGGGAGATGTTCGCGGGCATGCAGCAGGACCCGGCCAAGATCCTGGCGACCACCTTCGAGATGGATCACGACGAGATGATCCTGGTGCGCGACATCGAGCTCTACAGCACGTGCGAGCACCACTTGGTGCCGTTCCACGGCGTCGCGCACGTCGGCTACATCCCGAACAAGGACGGCCGGGTCACCGGACTGTCCAAGCTGGCCAGGCTGGTGGACGCGTTTGCCCGCAGACCACAGGTGCAGGAGCGGCTCACCTCCCAGATCGCCGACGCCATGGTGGAGCATCTGATGCCCCAGGGCGTCATCGTGGTGCTGGAGTGCGAGCACCTGTGCATGTCGATGCGCGGAGTCCGCCGACCCGGGTCGCGCACGATCACGTCCACGGTGCGGGGCCAGCTGCGCAACCCGGCCACCCGCGCCGAGGCGATGGGGCTGGTGCTCGGCGGTCGACGATGACGCTGGTGATGGGCGTGGTCAACGTCACCCCGGACTCGTTCAGCGATGGGGGAGAGTGGTTCGAGCCCCAGGCGGCGATCGAACACGGACAGCAGTTGCTCGACGACGGTGCCGACATCCTCGACGTGGGCGGTGAGTCGACCCGTCCGGGTGCCGAGCGCCCTTCCACCGAGGAGGAGCTGCGGCGGGTGTTGCCCGTGGTCCGTGGCCTGGCGACAGCCGGCGCCCGCGTGTCCATCGACACGATGCGGGCCGAGGTCGCGCGGCAGGCGATCGACGCCGGAGCCAGCCTGGTCAACGACGTCAGCGGTGGACAGGCCGACGATCGGATGGCCGACCTGGTGGCGCAGTCGGGCGTGCCGTTCGTGGTGATGCACTGGCGTGGGCACAGCGCCGACATGCAACGCCGAGCGGTCTATGCGGACGTCGTGCAGGACGTGTGCCGAGAGCTGACCGGGCGGGTCGAGGACCTGGTCGCCGCGGGGGCACGGCGTGAGCAGCTCATCCTCGACCCCGGCTTCGGCTTCGCGAAGCTCCCGGAGCACAACTGGGCGTTGCTCGCGCACCTCGACTCCCTGTCGGTGCTCGGGCTGCCGGTCCTGGTCGGCACCTCGCGCAAGACCTTTCTCGGGCGGCTGGGCCGAGGGCCCGACCAGGCGCCACGCCCCCCGCTGCAGCGCGACGCGGCGACGGTTGCCACGTCCCTGCTCGCGATTCAGGCTGGGGTGTGGGGAGTGCGGGTCCACGACGTGGCCGGCACCGTCGACGCGCTTCGCGTGTTCCGTGCCGTCGAGGAGGCGACGTGACCGATCGCATCGTCCTTCAGGGCCTCGCGGCGCGCGGGACCCACGGAGTGTTCGAGGCCGAGAAGGCCGACGGGCAGATGTTCATCGCTGACGTCACGCTCGAGGTCGACCTGCGACCGGCCGGTCAGAGCGACGACCTGGCGCGGACGGTGAACTACGCGCAGGTCGCCGAGCAGGCCGTCGCCGTCCTCGCCGGCGAGTCCCTCGACCTGATCGAGACGGTGGCGGAACGGATCGCGGCGGCAGCCTTGGAGCACGGACTGGTCGAGGCCGTCGAGGTGACGATCCACAAGCCCGAGGCCCCGGTCGGCGTCCCGTTCGGCGACGTGCAGGTCGGCATCCGCCGCGAGCGCGACGTGCCCGTCGTGGTCGCGCTCGGGGGCAACCTCGGCGACGTCCGTGCGACGCTCGAGGATGCCGTGGCACGGCTCGAGGCAATCGAGGGCTTCGCGGTCCAGAGTGTCTCCCCGCTGTTCGAGACCGACCCGGTCGGTGGACCAGACCAACCCGACTACCTCAACGCCGTGCTGCTCGGTCGCACGCGTCTCGCGCCGCACACCGTGCTGCGCCGACTGCACGAGGTCGAGGCGCGGCACGGGCGAGTGCGCGAACTGCGTTGGGGTGCAAGGACGCTCGACCTCGACCTCATCCAGTATGGTGACCCGGCACGGCAAACTGACGTCCTGATGGACGGCGACGAGCTCACCCTGCCGCACCCTCGTGCGCACGAGCGCGCGTTCGTCCTCCTCCCGTGGGTGGCCGCCGACCCCGCGGCACAGTTGCGGGTGGGCGGCCGGCTGCGCCCGGTGGCGGACCTGCTGCAGGAACGGTCGGCAGACGGGGTGCGGCCGGGTCCGGAATGGAGGCCGACGTGGTGAACAACGAGTCCGGTGTGAGCATCCGCGTCACGGTGCTCGTCGCGCTGGTGGTGGGCCTGCTCGCCTACGTCGGCTTGCGCCTCGTGGTCGACAGCGGCCACGAGCTGCCCCAGACCAGTTGGCTCGGCGTGGCCCTGCTCGTCCTGATGGCCGCCGTGATGCTGGCGGCCGGCTGGGAGATCCGCCGCTACCTGGGTGGCGACTCCGAGCGGATGCCGACGCCGCAGCGCGCCCGACGCACCGTGGTCGCCGCACAGGCCAGCGCCCTGGGTGGTGCCGTCGTGACCGGCTACTACGCCGCGCTCGCGGTGATTCTCGTGCCGAACGCCGACGTCTCCTCGGTCCTGGACGGGCTCTACCGCGCGCTGGCCCTGTGCGGGGCGGCGATCCTGCTCGCGGTGGTCGGGCACGTCGTGCAGGCCTGGTGCCGGATCCCGCACGACCACGACGACGACCCCAAGGGTGGCGGCGGGTCCCGCCGTTCCACCGCGGACGAGGAGCCCGGCCCCGCCTGACCGACCGCTGACCCGACGGTGCTCGCTGGGGGCCGGTTTCCCGCCGTCCGCGAGCGGCCTGTGGTGAGCAAAGCAGTGTGGGGTGAGCAGGCGGCATACGGGTCGAGGGGTGCGTGCTCGCTGGGGACCGGTTTCCAGCGGTCCGGGAGCGGCCTGTGGTGAGCAAAGCAGCCTGGGGCGAGCACGCCCGCCGGGCTACTTGTCGATGTCGCCGACGACGAAGAACATCGAGCCGAGGATCGCCACCATGTCGGAGATCAGGTTGCCGGGCAGCGTCTCGGAGAGGACCGAGACATTGTTGAAGGAGGCCGAC
Source organism: Segeticoccus rhizosphaerae (assembly GCF_005222685.1). NCBI lineage: Bacteria > Bacillati > Actinomycetota > Actinomycetes > Micrococcales > Intrasporangiaceae > Segeticoccus > Segeticoccus rhizosphaerae. The sequence continues at coordinate 2,914 of NZ_SWMA01000022.1, read as the reverse complement.
CTCAGCTTGAGCCGCCACGGCGTCTTGTCGCCGCGCGAGACCAGGTAGTAGCCGTTGAAGCCAAGTGGGTTCTCCGTGGCGTAGTAGGTCTCGCCCTCGGGGACCCGCACGACCTTGGGCAGCTTGACGTTGATCGGCCCCTGGGGCAGCGACCCGAGCACACCGACACAGTGCTGGGCGATGTCGAGGCTGACGTGGACCTGCTCGAGCAGCACCTCGAGGCGGGCGAGACTGTCACCCTGCGTGCGGGTGACCACTCGTCCCGGGCCGCCGGACGAGAACACCTGGTCATAGGCGAGGTATGGCGTGTCGCGCCGCAGATCGACGTCCAGCCCCGACGCGCGCGCGATCGGGCCGGACACCCCATACGCAGCAACGGTCTCGGCGGACAGCACGCCCACCCCGCGGGTGCGGGCGTGCACGATCTCGTTGCCGACGAGCATGCTCTCCAGGTCGGGTAGCCGCCCACGGACGTCCTCGATCGTCGCCTCCACCCGGCCCAGCCAGCCGGCCGGGAGGTCGTGCAGCAGGCCACCGACCCGGTTGAACATGTAGTGCATCCGCCCGCCGGAGACCTCCTCCATCACGGTCTGCAGCTCCTCGCGCTCGCGGAACGCGTAGAAGATCGGCGTGATCGCGCCGAGCTCGAGGGGGTAGGAGCCGAGGAACATCAGGTGGTTGAGCACCCGATTGAGCTCGGCGAGGAGCATGCGGGCCCAGACGGCGCGCTCGGGCACCTCCATGCCAAGCATCGACTCGACCGCGAGCACCACGCCGAGCTCGTTGCTGAACGCGGACAGCCAGTCGTGCCGGTTGGCCAGCACGGTGATCTGGCGGTAGTCGCGCACCTCGAAGAGCTTCTCCGCCCCACGGTGCATGTAGCCGATGATCGGCTCGGCAGTGATGATGCGCTCGCCGTCCACGACGAGTCGCAACCGCAGAACGCCGTGGGTGGCGGGGTGCTGTGGGCCGATGTTGAGGACCATGTCGGCGGTGGCGAGTCCCCCGGCCCCCACGCCCACCGTGAGCTCGCGCGGGTCGGTCGTGGACGTCATACCGGCCAGTCTGCCAGCCGGACCCGGCTCTGCCACGCACGGTCCGGGCGGGGACGCCACGCGTTCACGACCGCGAGGGCCTCGGGGTGTCGCTGCGGCTCAGCAGGCGGGGTCGTTGGCGACCGCGGTGGCGCGACCCTCGCGGTCGAGGGTGACCAGCACCACCTGCTCGGCCCTGTCCAGGTCGGCCATGCGGCGGAGCGTGGAGCGCTCGGTGACCATGGGCTCGGTGATGTCGTTGCAGTGTTGATAGGTGAAGGTTGCTCCGCGGGCGACCGGGATCCGGTAGGTGCTCTGCGTGTTGATGTTGTAGAACGGCGTGCCCGAGTGGGGGGCCAGCGGGTAGCCGGCGCTCGCGATGGTGGAGTCCGCGACCCCCTTGGCCGTCCAGCGATCGAGCACGATGACCGGCACGCCCTTCTCGTTGCCGATGCCGACGATGACGCCGAGGTCGAAGGAGCGGCCGACGTCGTCGCTGTCCACGTGCGGCTGGGGTTTCGGGCTAGGCGGCGTCGGGGTCGTCGGCTTCGGCTTCGGCTTCGGCCCGGTGGAGGTCGGCGGAGGGGCCGTCGGGGTGCTCGAGGTGATCTCCGGCTGCGGCGTCGTCTCGGGGGACGTCGTCGTCGGGTCGCCCGGCCCTGCCCGTCCGCCGGCCGAGGGCGTGTACTCGCCGCCGCATGCCGGCACAACGCCGACGGTCACCGCCAGGACGACCGGCAGCACACACCGCCGCCTCACGAGGAGGTCCGGGTCCGGTGCCCCTCGGCAGAGGGGGGCGGCGGCGTGGTGGGTCGGTGCACGGGGCAACGGTAACCCGGATGGTTGGGCGGGACGTGGCTCAGCTCCCGGTGCCGAGCCGCCGCTCGGCGAAACGGCGGGCCTTGGCGCGGTTGCCGCAACTGGCCATCATGCACCAGCGCCGCCGCCCAGTGGTGTCGAGGAAGAGCCAGCCGCAGTCGATGCCGGCGCAGCGCCGGACGCGTTCCCGCTCCGGGGAGACCAGCAGACCGGCGGCGCTCCAGGCGGCGGCGAGGAGCGGCAGCCGCGCGCCCAGGTCGGCCGGGAAGGTGAACCGGGCCGAGGGCTCCAGCCGCAGTTGCAGCACCCGCGCCGCCTTCTCGACCTGCCCGGAGACGACCCGCCGGTCCTCGGGCGTGGGGTCGACCAGCGTGCGCCACAGCGCGACGCGGAACGCGCGGACCCGCTCGAGCTCGCGAGCCGCCGCCACCGAGTCGGCGGCCATCGCTCGGCGGGTGGCGGCCGCGAGGGTCGCATCGAGCAGGCCCTCACGGGTGGCCCAGACGCACAGGCTCTCGAAGTCCGCGAGGTAGTCGAAAGCGGCCTGGGGCTCGCTGCAGTTGGCCAGCGTGTTGCACAGTTCCAGGGCGGGGTGCCCGGCGAGCCGCCGGGGCAGGCGGACACCGTCGACCACCTCGACCCACACGGGTTCGCTCGCGCGGGGCTTCCCCGCTCCGATGGTCCTGCTCATGCCCGGATCGTAACCATCGGCTGGCGGTTCCGTCGAAGGTTCAACTAACCGGTAAAAAAGATTGACAGGTTATTTACCAAGTCTTTACGGTCCACTATCGGCGAAAACCTACGTGCGTGACCCCGGAGGAGAACATGTTGACCGCCCCGCGAACCGCCCTTCTTCTCGCGTCCCTGTCGACTGCCCTGGTCGTCGCGGCCTGCTCGGGAGGGGGTGGGACCGACACGGGCGGTGGGGGAGACGCGTTGGGCGGCGCCGGAAGCCAGGGTCCGACGAGCTCGGAGAAGGGCGGCACGCTCTACTACCTGACCCAGCGCAACGCGGAGCACCTGGACCCGCAGCGCACCTACATCGGCCGCGACATCGGCAA
>NZ_SWMA01000021.1:0-72363 GCF_005222685.1 Segeticoccus rhizosphaerae | reverse complement strand
GGACCGCTGATGGACGAGGCCAAGGCCGAGGTCCTCGCCTTCACCGCATTCCCCAAGACCCACTGGCGCAAGGTGTGGTCGACCAACCCGCTCGAGCGGGTCAACAAGGAGATCAAGCGTCGCAGCCGTGTCGTGGGAATCTTCCCGAACGCCGCCGCGGTCATCCGGCTGGTTGGTGCCGTGCTGATCGATATGCACGACGAGTGGATCGCCGGCGATCGTCGCTACCTCTCAGAAGAGTCCATGGCGCTGCTCAACGACACCATGGATACTGGTGAGCACGCCGCCATCGACAGCGGCGAGTAGGGCACCGAGGACCCCCTCAAAGCCCACCACCCCGCGGGGCTCTGTTGCCGTGTGACCCCCGGTTCCGGCGCAATAACGCGGACGGAACAGGTACCGTCACCCGGCGCGCGGCGAGGCCGTGGTGGGGCGGCATCCCCTGGTTGCCGCCCCACCGGATCCCCCTGCCGCTCGGGTCCCCAACCCGATAGGGGTCTCACATCTGGCTGAAGGTGCCCCCGCCGGCGTCTACGATAACAACGTCGGACGCGTGGCGTCAGAAGTTCGCGAACGAACTCATAACACGGATGGCGCCAGGACCAACGATCACGATGAACATTGCCGGGAATACACAGAGAAGCATGGGGAACAGGATCTTGATCGGCACCTTTTGAGCCTTTTCCTCGGCACGCTGGCGTCGCACAAGCCGCATCTGCAGGGCCTGTTCTCGCAACACTGCACCGATGGGCAGTCCGAGGCGGTCAGCCTGCACTAGGGAAGTCACGAACGTCTTGACTTCCGGCACACTCGTCCTCTGCGACATCGACTGGAAAGCTGCTCCGCGAGAGCGGCCGATCTGAATCTCCTGCAGAACACGCGAGAATTCACCAGCCACTGGACCGGTGACCGACTTGGCGACCTGTTGCAACGCCCCATCGAAGGCTTGTCCTGCCTCAACACACACCGTGAGCATGTCCAGCGCGTCGGCCAGGCCGCGACGCAGCCCATCCTGTCGCTTGACCCCCGCGTTGTATATGAGTAGGTCAGGCAAGTAGAAGCCCACTGCACCAAGGCCCACCCCTGCAGCAACCCCGCCTAAGGTGAGGCCGCCAGCGAAGGTTAGCCCCAGCGCGCCAGAAATGATCAGCAGCGCGCCCTTGACGGCGAAGACCCGCTCGAGTGCCCAAGCTGGAGGGTTACCCGCAACATCGAGCATCTTCGTGAGTCGCTTTGCGGCGCCTCCTGGAGATAGCTTCGTGGCGAGTCGCCGCGTCATGCCGAAAAGAAATCCCTCTAAGCGATCTCCGAGCCCCAACTCATTGCGAGCGACCTCTTGCGTACGGAAGTCGTGTTGGATCAGGGCCAGGCTGCGAGCAACGCCTGTCGGCTGGGAAGTGGAACTCAGGAGGATGACCAACGCCGCTCCGAGGCCCAGCAATACTGCTCCGCCACCGGTGTAGAGAAGAATTTGCGGACTCATCTCAGACCTCCACCTTGACGACACGGCTCATCCAGAACATGCCAAACAGAAGAGACACGGTCCCGCCAGTGACCATCAACAAGCCCATACCCGTGGTCCACAAGAGCGAGATGTAGTCGCGGTTGACGAGAAGCATGTACAGGAGCAGACCAATGGGTAGCGCGACCAAGATGTATGCGGACAACCGTCCATCCGCCGACAACGCCCGGATCTGGCGGACGAGCGACTCCCGCTCTCGAATCGTCCCGGCCGTGGTGCGCAAGGTCTCGGCGAGGTTGCCACCCACCTGACGTTGGATCCGGATCGCCATCGTGGTCCATTCCAGGTTAGTGCTTCCCATCCGACTTGCCATCCGCTCGAGACTGTCCTCGAGGTCAGCTCCGATGCGAGTCTCTGCCAGAGCTCTTGAAAATTCCTTGGCGGACGGCTCAGCCGCGTCACGCGTCACGGCGTCGACCGCCTGCGCCAACGAGAATCCTGTCGACAAGCTACTGGCGATTAGCGTCAATACATCTGGCAGTTGGGTATCAAACTTGCTCGCCCGCCGTGCCGCCTTGAAACGTAGAAAGAACAGCGATGCCCCAAGCCCGACGACGATCGAGACCACAAGAGCAACCAAGCTGCCGATAATCGAACTCCGCAAACCGAGCCAAGCCACCGTAAAGGTCACAATCACGGCAACGACCCGCAGCACGTACCACTCGCCCACCCGCAATGGCAGGTCGGCCCGTTCGAGCAGAACGGCCGTCTTGGCGCTGGAATCATGCCGCTTTGCCCAAGCGTCACTCACCCTGAGCACGCCGGCCGCGATGCCGCTAGTGCCAGACTTAGTTGCCTTGGTCTTCGCGTTGGCAACTGTGCCGACGTACTCGTCAAGAGATCGGATCCGGCGACGCGCTTCTGGGGTGAAGGCGGACCCGGTGGCGAGCAGCGACACTATCAAGAGACCGGCGAACACTGCACCAACTGCAACCCAGATCCACCCGGCCGACAGCCAGGGCGTTGCAGCCACCTTGGGTGCTGGGACGGCGGGTGCGACTTCAGCGACACTGGGCCGTGGGGCCGGCGATGTTACGGACGATGGGACCCTCGTCGACGGTGAGACGTGCGTTGCCACGCCTGCCGCGATGGGCGCACCATTGGCGCGGCCAGTGATGCGCAGTGCTTGGTTGCCAGAGACCCCAGGAGGCACCGTGACCTTCACTCGGACCTGCCCTGCGAGGGCCTTTGCGGCAGACGCGAAAGCCGCCCTGAGCGCTTTAGGGTCATCAGCCTGCACCAGGTGCCCCTGCGTGCCCTTGACGATAGTCCGGAGAGCCGCAAACTGGCTCTCGACGGTATGGAAGGCGACTGCCTCGGTCCGGATGCCATGGCTGGTGAGGACCTTGAGAGTCAACTTGGGGTTGGACTTGCTGACGGTGTCTCCGCCGTCGCTGAGCACGATGATTGTGCGACTTCCGTCTGGGCCCAGAGCCTTCGCGGCCCGCTGGAGGCCATCGTAGAGCGCCGTCTCGCCCTTTGCCTGCAGCGCGGGGAGAGCCTCAAGTACTGCACGCCGGTCGGTAGTGGGGCCAACGAGGACCTCGGGCTTATCAGCAAACGTCGCCAGCCCGACCCTAAGGTCGGAGGGGGCTTGCTTGAGGAAGGTCCGAGCTGCCTCTATGGCTGCGGCGATCCCGTCGCGCCCCATCGATCCACTGGTGTCGATCAGCAACACAGTCGAACGCCGCTCGTGCTGCACGCCCTCAACCGACACTGTTGCCTGCTTCCCTCCCACTGTCGCTCTGATGCTTCGAGGGTCGATGACAACCGTGTCCTCCCCTGCGGGCACCGTCAACATTGCGGTGATGTGGCCTTCGTCCCCCTTGACGTCGCTCAGCGAAACGGGTTTGGGGGTAGTGGCACCATGGGCTGCCGGCGCGACCGTCAGGCACAACAACATGGTCAGAAGGCACAGGGCCAGGGCCCGCGCGCGTTGTTGGACACTCACGCCGGCTCCCGCAAGTCGCCTACGGCAAAAGCGCCGGCCGGCAATTGGATCCCAGCGTCGCTGAGTGCTTGAGCAAATTTCGGTCGGAGACCGGTGGACCGCAGCGAACCTCGTACGCGGCCCTGATCGTCCCGACCGGGAGAAAAGTCGAAGGTGAAGAGGTCTTGCAGCGTAATCACGTCACCCTCCATACCCACCACCTCCGTGATCGCCAGAACCCGGCGCGTTCCATCCTTGAGCCGGGTGAGCTGGACGATGAGGTCGACGGCGCTGGAGACCTGGTCACGAATGGCGCGAATCGGTAAATCAACCCCGGCCATCAAGACCATGGTTTCGAGTCGAGAAAGGCTGTCGCGTGGCGAGTTGGCGTGCACGGTGGTCAACGATCCGTCGTGGCCGGTGTTCATCGCCTGCAACATGTCGAGAGCGGCACCGTCCCGGACCTCCCCCACGACAATACGATCAGGTCGCATGCGGAGCGAGTTGCGCACGAGATCGCGAATCGCGATGCTGCCCTTGCCCTCGACGTTCGGCGGGCGCGATTCCATACGCAAGACGTGGCGTTGGCGCAATTGCAGTTCAGCGGCATCTTCGATAGTCACGATGCGCTCGTCGTCGGGAATGTAGCTGGACATGACATTGAGGAACGTCGTCTTGCCAGAGCCGGTTCCCCCAGAGATGACGATGTTGAGCCGGCCGCGCACGCAGGCATCGAGCACATCACGGGCCTGAGTCGTCATCGTGCCGAATGCGATCAGGTCGTTGTCGGTGAACGGATCAGCCGCGAACTTGCGGATGGTGAGAACGCTGCCGTCTAGGGCTATGGGAGCTATCACGGCATTCACGCGCGAGCCGTCGGGAAGCCGCGCATCGACCATAGGCTGAGCCTCGTCGATGCGTCGACCCACCCTGGCCACGATCTTGTCAATGGTTCGCCTCAGGTGGGCATCGCTGGTAAAAGATGCGGCGACGGGATGGATCTTGCCAGCGCGTTCGATGTAGATCTGGTGCGGACCGTTGACCATGATCTCGGTGATCTCGCTGTCGCGCAATAGCGGCTCCAGAGGGCCGTGGCCGAGGATCTCGTCGGCCACCTCCTGGGCTATCCGGGTGCGGTCGGCGTTGGAAAGCGGCGTGTCCTCGGCCTCGAGGACCCCTTGCAATGTTACTCGAACCCGCTGCTCCAACTCGCTGCTTGCGAGGTGTGGATCATAAAGTTGCGGTCCGAGACTCTCGATGAGTCCCTCATGGACGCTGGCCTTGACCGCAGCGTACGGATCGACTGCCACGGCCGGCTCTTGGCTGCCAGCCGTGGCCGACGAGCCCGCAGTTGGAACGACGGGCGAGCTGCGGCGTGCTTGTTCCAGGCGATCGGCGAGACTCATGCCTGGCTCCCAGCCTCGGCGCGGCGCAGGAAACGGCGTCCGTTGGCCCGGTGAGCAGCCTTGCTCACCGGCATCGGGGACTCGACCGCCATCTTTATAGCGGGACGCAGTCGCTCGCGGACCAGCGCCTTGAGTGCGAGGCTGACTGGGTTCTTCGGCTCGTGCAGCACGACGGGCACGCCGCGGTTCGTGGCGGCGGTGACGGCACGGTTGTCCGGGATCTCCTGAGCCAGCTCGTGATGCAAGGCGGTGGTGACATCATCAACCGAAAGCCCGACCTTCGCGTCTGCTCTGTTGAGCACGAGCAAACGGTTAGCCTTCGGGTGTCCCAGTAGGTCGAGGGTATCGAGGGCGAGCCGCAGGTTCTTGACCGCGGGAATGTCGAGCGTCGCCAACAGAACCGAGGCGTCGCAGGCGTCGAAGCTGGTCAAGACGTGCTCTGTGAAGGCTGGCGGCGTGTCAATGACAACGACGTCATAGACCTTTTTGGCAACACGAAGAACCTCGGCGACAACGGCGGCTGGGATGCGGTCTGCGTCGCCCGGGTGAGCCGGAGCACAAAGCGCGTCTAGCCCCGAGTCGTGGTGCGTGACCACGGAGGCCAAGCCCTCAGCGTCCAGGTGGCCAGCCATCGCGACGACGTCTGCGATCGAGCGCTCCGGCATCAGGCCGAGCGAGATCGCCACATCGCCGAATGCAAGATCGAGGTCGATCAGCAGCACGCGGGTGGTGCGGTCCAAAGCGAGCTCAGCAGCCATGTTGGTTGAGACCGTGGTCTTGCCGCAGCCCCCCTTGGCCGAGAAGACGGTGACGATGCGGCCCTCCGCCGCCTCAGATCCCCCTGCCAGCCCGGCCAGCCTTGTCGAGAGTTGCTGGCTGCGAGAGCAGGCCTCGGTAAGGCTACTAAGGTCATCGGCACTCACGACCTCTCGAACACCCGCCCGCAGCGATTGGGCAAGGACACCGACGTCAAGCCTCCGACGCATCAGCACCACGCCTACTTCAGGCCGTTCGAGTCGTAGCGAGTCCGCCACGGTGAGCGCAGACGTCAGATCGATATCCGGTCCAATGACCAGCAGTATCTCGCGGCGATCATCGGCGAGACTGCGGTGTGCAGCGGGCGCAGACTCGACGACACGCATGCCGTGTCCCAGCGCCAACCGGAGGTTCTCGGCTGCCTGGTGGTCGGTTTCCCAAAGGAAGGTCATGACTGCCTCACTTTCCGAGGACGGTGTTGTCGTTGACGTCCGTCGCGGTGTCCGGCTTGGCGTCCTTGCCGAGCAGGCCGGCGTAGAGCGTGCCGGTCTGGATGCCGTGTACCAGGCGGAGGGAGTCCTTTGGAGAGACTGCCACGGTCACCAATGCCTGCAGCTCGTCATCTGGAGTCGTGCCGGCGCTTTTGTCCTTACCTTCGGTGGCGGTAGGTGCCGGAGCAGGAGCGCCTTCCCGGGTGGTGCCGACTGCGATGACTTTGACGCCGGTCAGCAGGATGCGGGTGGCGTGCAGGTACTCGGGCTTGTCCGCCAAGTGCTCTCCATTGGGCGTCAACTTGTCAGCCTTGGGGTCGTGAGCATTGAAGGTGTCGTAGATGACGATCTGAGATCCAGGCTTGAGCAGAGGCGCGATCCGCTGAGGGTCCGACAGGCTCACCGTGATCGCCACCATGCCCTTGGGCACCAGCGGCAAGGTGACCTTCTTCGTCGCCTTGGCAGTACCGAAGCGATCGGTGAGCACGACTTCACCAATCTGTATATCGGACTCGGCGACCAATGAGCGCGTTGCTGGCTCGACGCTCGTCATCGCGCCGTCGGGCACGCCCTTGGCTACAACCTGTTCCGGCACGATGAAGGCGCCGTCGACTGCCTTGGCCAACGTGGTGCCCTCCGGCACCGCCTTCTTGGCGATGTAGACAGTGGAGACCTCTTGGCCGGCCACCGCCCGCTTGTCGGCAGACTGAGCATAAGCCACGACGGCTCCCGCTCCCACCACCGCCACGACCAGGGCGATCACGATCGCCACCACTCGACGCTTCATGTCAGTTCCTCATCCCGCCATCTGAATAACCGTGGCACCCAGGTTTGGTGTGCCGGGGGGGCCAATCACGGTGCCAGTCGGCACCAAATCCTTCAGGAAATATCCGTAGAGACAGTTTCCGCCCTTGGCCTGGCATGCTGCTTTCGCTGCAGCTGTCGGATATCCCGGGAGGTTCGCCTTAAGCTGACCCGTGACATCGACGGCCGTAATGAAGAAGGCTGCCAAACCAAGGATGTGGTAGTTGGCGTTGCTACCGTTAGCCGTGTTGTCACACAGGACCTTTAAATTCGACTGACAGTCGTACACCGGCACGTATGCAACCTGTCCGACGGTAGCTTTTATAGAGTCGCTGCAGCCGCTCGGCGGGCTTACACCGGTCGACACGCTGACCCAGCCATTGGCGTCGACCTTGCTCTGACAGTTGGGTGTTGGGGCGAGCCAGCCGAAACCACCAGGTTGGTCATGACCATTGAAGCTGCACGGCGCGTCGTTGCTACCGTTGAGTTCGATCGCGATCTCTGCCGTGGGGTAGGTGGCGCCACTTCCGGTGGCGTCACGCCATTCACACGCGGAGAGAGTAAACGGCAGAGTCGAAATGAAATTCGCCGGCGGTCCCCAGGCAGCGGCTGCACAGGCCTGGTGGAAAGTGCCGGTTGAGCTGCCGGTCAATGACTGGGCGAAGATTGAGGGAAGGAGGGTGTCGCCAACGGGAGTACGGGTGTAGACGCGGACGAAGTTGGAATCCGCTGGCAGGTTGGCGTCTGGGCAGTTCTGCAGTAGTTTCGATGCCACGGTGCCGCAAGATGGGAGGGTGTTGTTGGGATCGTGACCACAGACAGCTGGCCCACCGTCGCTCCGTGCCAGTGCGGTATTGGTGTCGCTGTTGTCGTTGGCGTCGGCGAGGTTCTTGAGGTCGGGACTTGAATCGCTAGGGCAGGCATTGGTCTTCGCGCATTGCAGCGCAGCGGCCAAGGCACCAGCGTCGGCGCCGTTTTGCAATTGACGTCGCTCGTGAGACATGGCGCCGACGTCGACCGTGAGGGCGGCCATCCCGAGCAAGGAGCCCATACCGAGCACCACGGCCACGATTAGGGCAACAGCCCCGCGCTCGCGGTCCCGGCTTGCGAAGGGCTTCATCCTTGACACCTCATCGTCGCCGTCTGGGGGTAATTGCGGTCAATGCCGGGAATCCAGCCGACCAGGATCAGACCAGTCGGGTGCCAACCGACCGTCACTTCTGCAGAGTCGTTCGGCAAGGGAGCTGCCGGGCACGCCCGAGTCACGGCAACGGTCATACTGGAAAGCCCTGGGGCAGCTGCGTGCGCTCTCGTGGAGACATCGCCCGGAAAGCCGAGCGACTCCATGCGGACTCCCTCGCGGGCCGCTTGACTGAGTTGGATTTGAGCCGTGTAGATGCGGCCGAAGTCGATGATGCCGAAGAGCAGGACAATCAGGAGTGGCAGCACGAGAGCCATCTCAACCGCGGCTGCGCCGCGGTCGTGACCTTCTCTGCGTCGGCGTCTCATGGCCGGGCTCCTGGTGGTGTGTTGAGGAATACCTGCGCTGATAACCAGCGCAAGAGCCGGTCCGGCGGCGCCCGCGAAAGAGGAACGCCGCCGGACTTCGGCCTAGAACGGTGGGACCGAGGCGAAAAGCCCTTGGACCCTGATGCCGACAACAGTCACCATTGCGATGATCATGCCAGCGATGAGGCCGGCCATGAGCGCGTACTCCACGGCCGTGGCACCACGGTCGCCGTGCCGGCTGACCGTGGAGTACCGCTGGATCACGGCAGGTTGGTGTTGACGAGGTTGAACGCGCCCAGGATCTTCTGGCCAACTGCCGCGACGACGACGATGATGATGGCCGCGATGAGCGCGACCATGATGCCGTACTCCACCGCAGTGGCGCCGCGGTCCTTCTTGTCCTGGAGGAGGTGGAAGGCGCGGGTCTGGAGCTTGACGAGTGCAGAGGTCATGTCGAATCCCCTTTCAAGGGCTTGGGTGGTGCGGCCCGGGAGGTGGTCCGCGACATCACCTAGATTGCCCGGCGCGAGGTCCACGCACCATCGGCTGTTCCGCCCCTTTGTGGCTGCCTCTTCGGACGACAATGGGGGTCATCCGAACGGATGACCCCGACGCCTCTGGGTGGCCGCCACGGTGGCCCCTACCACGTGCCCTGCGCCGGCCTCACGAAGCGCTCTGGCCGCTTCGGTCAGGGTCGCCCCCGTCGTCAACACGTCGTCGACCAGCACACACGCCGAGCCCCCCGGGCAGCCGGCCCAACGAGCCCGCACGGCCATCGCGCGGTCGAGGTTGGCGGCGCGTTCGACGCTGTCCAGCCCGGCTTGATCCGCTACCCGCCGGGTCAGCCGAAGACATCTTGCCACATATATCGACCTGTGATCGAACGGGCTTGAGCCCCTGACCTGAATTTCGCGAATCGCCTTGCCCAACAATATATTCAGCGGGACGTCGCCGCGACTACGGACCGCTTGGGGTGAAGACGGCGCCGGCACCAACCACACCGGCCGGCCCGCTTGCAACGCCGCCGCCACAACCACATCCTCCGCGAGCGCAGCCTGCAGAGCAGCCGCGAGCAGGGGCGCGAGGACGTGCACCAGATCGCGCCGGTCACCGTCCTTGAAGGCGACCAGCGCGCCTCGGAAAGGCCCGGCATACGGTCCACTCGCCCACACGGGCGGACAGCCCTGCGGCATCGGATCGGGTCGCGCCGGCCGCGGCCAGCCGGCGCTCCCGTCCCGCAGCTGAGCCTCGCACTCGTCACACCACGGACGACCGGGCGACCCGCAACCACCGCAGCTCGACGGCAGGGCTAGACCGGCCAGCTCGCCCAGGCAGCGTCGCAGCAGCCCGCGCTGGTCCCGAGGAACAAGGTCGGACGTAGCCATGCCGCCACGATGTCACTGCATCCGGAGCCCCGGGAACGAGCGAGGCGCCTCGTGGATCAAGGCCGTTCGCAGAAGAGGGGTGTGGAGGGAACTCAGGAACCCGGGACGACGATGTCGGTGCCGGGACCGTATTCGGGCCAGCTCGCACCCGCCCGGGTGAGGACCTTGTCGCGGTCGGTCACGACCAGCAGGCCCTGCGAGCCGCCCTGGCCGGTGGCCGTGATGGAGCGCGCGCCCTCGACCGGGTTGAGCGGGGTGAGCTGGCCGCCGATGTCGATGACGAAGGGACGGATCCGCTCCCTGGTGGAGGTGCGCCCCAGCACCGCCACCGACCGGTCCGACACCCAGACCACGTCGGTCACGGAGATCAAGGTGGAGCCGATCCGCTTGGGCGGGGTGAGCCCGACTGGGTTGCCATGGCGGTCACGCTTCACCGCGGTGATCGCGACCTGGTCGCGGTCGGTCTTCGGGTCGTGCAGGACGATCACGGCGCGCTGGTCGGTGCGGGACATCCGGAAGTCGATGATCTGCCGGTCGCCGAGCCACGGCACCGCCACCTCCTCCGGCAACGCATCGGCCATCGTCGTGATCGTGTTGATAACCCACAGACGGCTGCGTCCCCCTGCCTGGCCGGCGACCCAGAGGCCGTTTTGGCTGCCGAAGCTCGGCTCGGTCAGGTCGGTGGCGAAGCGGGGCACCATGTGGAAGGTCTCGCCCTCCCACCGGCCCAGGTCCTTGTGGTCACCGCCGATCGCCGCGAGCTGGTCGCCGCTGGGTGATGCCGCGAGCCCGATCCACCCGATGGGCACCTGCGGCAGCTCGGGCGCGGACTTGGGGTGCACCGGCGGCAGGTCGATCCGGGTCGCGTCCACCCGAGTGAGCTCGGTGCCGGAGCGCAGCAACGCCGGCTGGTCCACCGGCGCCGTGAGGCCATAGCCCACATCGCTCGGATCGGTGGGGCTGTGCGAGAGGCCTTGCACCTCGAGCGGCGCGTCGTCCACCCGGATGGTCAACCGGCGCACCGAGGGCGACTGGTCCAGCGTGGTCAGGAACTGCGCCCACATCATCTTGCGATGCTCGACGTCGGCGTCTCGCGCGCGCGCGTTGAGGTCGAGGGTGGCCGTGCCGTCCTCGATGGCCACGGCGTCGACGGCCATCGACGCGCCGGACGGCACGCCGGTCTCGACCGCACCCCGCAGGTAGGCCGGCACCGGCTCGAGCTGCGCGCGCGCCAGGCTCGTGGCAAGGCCGGGTCCGGTGGGGAACCACCGCACATCCGGGACCATCGCGCGGGTCTTCGGGTCGATGTAGTTGACGCCGAACGCCTGGTAGAGCCGCTCGAAGTCGAGCGCGCTCACCCACAGCCCGAAGCCTTTCGGCAGGGCAGAGATGCGCCACTGGCCTTCGACCTTCTGGAGGGTGAACCTCGCCGAGCGGTGCGCGCTGGCGGACAGGTCGGTGTAGTAGCCCTGTGAGTTGACCGTCGCCACAGCCTTCACCCCTACCGTCACGTGGTCGGGCGGCTGGTGCTTCACGGTGAAGTTGGTCTCGCCGGTGTGGACGACGACCTTGCGCTCGGGCACCCACTTCTCCGCGAGGCGGGCGGTGAGAAACTGCCGCGCCACCTCGTGGTCGTTCTCGAAGCCAGCACCCGCGCGGAGGAAGCCCCTGACGATGTCGTTCTGCGAGGCGCCGGCACGGGGTCCGTCGTAGTCGATGCGGAACGGTTCCCCCGGCCCGGGGCCGAGGGCCAGACCAGGCTTGACCTCGCTCTCGGAGGGCAGGCCAGCGCAGGCCGTGAGCGTCATCAACAGCGCGAGCACGGCCGCCAGCAGGGTCCGCCGTCTCACGACGTCGACCGATCCATCGGCAGCGGGGATTGGCCGATCGGCACACCGGGCTTGGTCGGCAGGGTCAGCCGGAAGCACGAGCCCTCACCCGGCTCGCCCCACGCCTGCAGCCAGCCCTGATGCAGTCGGGCGTCCTCGAGGGAAATCGAGAGTCCGAGACCGGTGCCACCCGTGGTCCGGGCGCGGGCGGGGTCGGCACGCCAGAAGCGGTTGAAGACCAGGCCGGCCTCACCCGGTCGCAACCCCACTCCTCGGTCGCGCACCATGACTGCGGCTGCGGTCCCGTTGACCCCCACGGTGACCGTCACGGGCCGACCTTCTCCGTGCTCGATCGCGTTGACCACGAGGTTGCGCAGGATGCGCTCGATCCGCCGGGAGTCGACCTGCGCCATACATGGTTGTTGGGGAGCCACAATCTGCAGCTCGCTGCCACGCCGGGCGGCGAGGTGCTGCGCGGCCTCGACAGTCCGCGCCACCGAGTCGCGCAGGTCGGTGTCCTCGAGGTCCAGGGCTGCCGCTCCGGCGTCGAACCGGCTGATCTCGAGCAGGTCGGCCAGCAGGGCCTCAAAACGGTCCAGCTCGTCGTGCAGCAGCTCGGCCGAGCGGGACACCGACGGCTCGAAGTCGGCTCGTGCCGCGTGGAGCAGGTCGACGGCCATCCGGATCGTCGTCAGCGGGGTGCGCAGCTCGTGCGACACGTCGGAAACGAAGCGCTGCTGCACCGCGGAGAGGTCCTTGAGCTGGCGGATCTGCGACTGGAGGCTGTCGGCCATCGCGTTGAACGAGGTCGCCAGCCGGGCCAGGTCGTCCTCCCCCCGCACCTTCATCCGTTCGTCGAGCGCGCCGGAGGTCAGCCGCTCGGAGACGTGGGCGGCGCGGCGGACCGGCTCGACTGCGAGCCGAGTGACCATCCAGGCCACCGCGCCGACCAGCAGGATCAGCGCGACGCCACCGAGGTTGAAGGTGCGCTGGACCACGGCGAGGGTGGCCTCTTCGCTCTCCATGGGGAACACGAAATACAGGTCGTAGTCCCCGGCGGTCGGGATGTCGACGCGTGACCCGACCAGCACGGCGGGGACCATCCGGTTCTGCTGGTCCTTCACGGTGATGATCTTGACCGCTTGGTGGGTGCTGTTCCTGGCGAGCTGGTTGCGCGCGTCCTGCGGGATGCTGGGCAGCCCGATGTTGCCGCTGCCGCCGGAGATCACGGTCGGCACGATGACATTGCGCTGGTTGGTGATCGCGCGGGTGAGGATGACCTCGCGCGAGTTGTCCTCGCCCGGGGAGGCGCTGGACTGCACGATGTCACCGGCCAGGCTCTTGAGGCTGTCACGGTCGGTGCGATCCGCTCCGGTGAACTTGGCCTGTGCGGAGCGGGTCTGCTGCGCCGCCTCCTGCTGGGCGGAAGAGATCCGCGCCTGCACGAGGCCGTCGGCGATCCGCTGGTAGAGATAGGAGCCGAGCAACAGCGCCATGACCGTGCCCAGGAGCATGGTCAGCAGGACCACCCGCAGCTGCAGCGACGAGCGCCAGAGCCGGGTGAGCCAGTGCAAGAAGGCGAGTGCTCCTCGCCGTAGCGCCGCGAGGAGCCGCTCGAGGTCCTGGACTATCGGAGCCTTGGGGTCCTTGCGCTGCGTCGTCTCAGCCTCCGCGGGCGGGCTGATCTGGACCATCGCCCTAGGCCGGGCCCGCCCTGTAGCCGACGCCACGCACGGTCACGACGATCTCGGGGTGCTCGGGGTCGCGCTCGATCTTGGAGCGCAGCCGCTGCACGTGCACGTTGACCAGCCGGGTGTCGCCGGCGTGGCGGTAGCCCCACACCTGCTCGAGCAGGATCTCCCGGGTGAAGACCTGCCACGGCTTGCGCGCCAGCGCCACCAGCAGGTCGAACTCGAGGGGGGTGAGCGAGAGCGGCTTGCCGTCGCGCTTGACGGAGTGTCCGGCCACGTCGATGACCAGGTCGCCGACCTCCAGCCGCTCGGGCTCGGGCTCGTCGGTGCGCCGCAGACGCGCCCGCACCCGCGCAATGAGCTCCTGCGGCTTGAACGGCTTGAGTACGTAGTCGTCGGCACCGGCCTCCAGGCCCACCACGACGTCCACCGTGTCGGTGCGGGCGGTGAGCATCACGATCGGGACACCGGACTCGGCCCGCAGACGCCGGCAGACCTCGATCCCGTCGAGGCCGGGCAGCATGACGTCGAGCAGCACGAGATCGGGCTTGGCCTCGTGGAACGCCTCCACCGCAGTGCCCCCCTCTGCGCAGTGCGTCACCTCGAGGCCCTCGTTGCGCAGCACGATGCCCAGCATCTCTGCCAGTGCGAGGTCGTCGTCGACGACGAGCACGCTTCCCTTCACGGCACAGTCCTTCCCTCGCCGGTGTGGAGGCCATCGTCGCATCATCTTCCCCCACAGACACACACCGACGCCCGCAAGGAGATCCCAACCCGTGATCGCTAGGTCCTAGGCGTGGGTCGCGATGGCCTCGGCAGCGAAAGCACGAGACTGGAGAAATTCACCCGAACAGCCGATGGCGAAACCGCTCGGGTCGTCTCGATAGTGGGCCCATGACTGTCGACCTGCACGAGGTGGCCACGCGGCGTCTCGGTTCGACACAGACCGGTGGACGGCCCCTTCCCGCGTGGATCCCGCTGCCGGCACTCGCCTTGATACTGGTGTCCGTTGTTGTTCTGGGGCGACAGCCCCTGAGCGACCCTGACACCTGGTGGCACCTGCGCGCCGGAAACTACCTGCTGCAGAGTGGCCACTTCACCGGCCCGGAGCCCTGGAGTAGCTTTTCATCCCGCCTCTGGGTATTGCACGAGTGGTTACCCGAAGTGGTGATGAGCCGGTTCGCGGCCACCTTCGGCCTTGCCGGCGTCTCATGGGTCTTTTGTCTGGGTCTGGTACTCGTCACCGTGAGCCTCTTCGTGGCTGCCAGGCGAGAGGCGGGCCCACTCGCTGCAACCGCTGCCACCGCCATAGGCCTCATAGGCATGAGCGCTAGTCTTTCGCCTCGACCACAGATCGTCTCCTTCGCCCTGCTGACCCTCTACACCGCGGCATGGCTCGCGACGGCGCGAGACCTGCGCCCACGGTGGTGGATGGTCCCAGTGACATGGCTTTGGGCTAGCTCACACGGGATGTGGTTCACGGGAGTCCTGGTCGGTACGGCGGTGATCGTCGGCCTTGCCCTGGAGCATCGTGTCAACGTTCGACAGGCGTTTCGTCTTGCCCTGGTGCCAGTGGGATGCATGGTCGCGGCAGCCTTGACTCCCGTGGGCCCGCAGCTGCTGATCTCTCCGTTGTCTGTCCGCGGTTACGCCCAGTTCGTCGCGGAGTGGGTCGCGCCGGTCATCACAGACCCTGCCCCAATGGCCACACTGACCATGGCGCTGGTCGTGGCAATAACTTGGGTACGTTCGGCGCGCCCAACTCCTTGGCATCAGATCGCCGTCCTGGTCGTTGCCCTGGGATGGACGCTGCTATACGGACGCACCGTTGCTGTCGGCGCCGCAATGACCGCACCACTCTTTGCCGGCTGTCTGCAAGTCCTGCTCAAGCAGTCCCGACCCCATTTCGCCAGAGCGGAGAGGATCTTTGTCTTCGGTGTGGCAGCACTCTGCATGGTCGTCGCGGCAATCGTTCCGGGCCCGAGCGCGCCTTCGGCAGCCGCATTCCCCAGCGCGCTAAACGGCAAACTCTCACAGCTCCCATCAGGCACCGTGATGCTGGACGCGTACTTCCTCGGCGGTTGGCTGCTCTGGCAGCACCCAAATCTCGACCTCGTGATTGACGGGCGGACTGAGGTCTATGCGGTTTCGTATGTTGAGGACTACATGGGCGCACTGCGTGCCGACCGTGGGTGGGACGAGTTC
Organism: Segeticoccus rhizosphaerae; assembly: GCF_005222685.1. NCBI lineage: Bacteria > Bacillati > Actinomycetota > Actinomycetes > Micrococcales > Intrasporangiaceae > Segeticoccus > Segeticoccus rhizosphaerae. Next base: position 56,835 of record NZ_SWMA01000021.1, on the reverse strand, counting down.
GTACGGTCGTCGGGCGCAAAGGTGGCGCTGGTGGAGACCGGCTCACCGCTCGCAACCGCGCTTCAACAGCGGTTGTCCTGGCGGTCGGACGGTTCGGATGCGGGCTACACCCTGCTCCGAGCGCCTTGAACCGACGTCAGGTGAGTCAGGATGTCGGTCCGGGTGCTGTCCGGGCGATTGACCTCAAGTCCACCTGAGGCTGCAGTCTTAGTCTCATGGACGGCCTACCCGCATCGTCGACGCTCCGCATCGTGCGGCCCACGAAGGACCTGGACACGACCGAGACCTTCTGGGTCGAAGGCGTGGGCCTCGAGGCGCTGTGGCGCAACGACCACCCGCACGCCGGCGAACACGCACTCCTCATGGTCGGTGTCGCCGGTGCGGTATGGCACTTGGAGATCGTCGACGATCCTGCGGCGGCGGCTGAGAGTCGCCCGAGCGCCGAGGACCTCCTCGTGCTCTACCTCGGCGAGTCTGCCGACCCGCAGTGGGTCGACAGGATCTGCGCCCACGGCGGGACGGTCGTCCCGTCCCGCAACCCCTACTGGGACCAGTGGGGCGTCACGATCAAGGATCCGGACGGGCATCTCCTGGTCCTGTCCCACCGCACCTGGGGCCCGCGCACAACAGTCACTCCCGTCCCTTCCCAGCGGGTCCGCGGAGATGGGGTCCCACGGTGACGGCTGCCCGCCGAGCGGTCGGTCCAGCGGTTCACGTTGAAGCCCGTCCTCCCGGGCGCGGCGGCGGCCCCAGGGGCAGCGGCCGGGGGGCGATGCGCTGACAGGATGGCCAGGTGGACACCCTCAGGTCGATTGCTCTGTTCGTCGCCGCCGCCATCGCCGAGATCGGTGGCGCCTGGCTGGTCTGGCAGGGAGTCCGCGAACACAGGGGATGGCTCTGGATGGGCGCCGGCGTCATCGCGCTCGGCCTCTACGGCTTCGTCGCCACCTTGCAACCGGACGCCGACTTCGGCCGGATCCTCGCTGCCTACGGCGGTGTCTTCGTCGCCGGCTCGCTAGCGTGGGGCATGGCACTCGACGGCTACCGGCCGGACCGCTACGACATCGCGGGCGCCCTCATCTGCCTGGTCGGCGTCGCCGTCATCATGTATGCACCGCGAACCCGCTGACGCCGGGACCGATCTCCGCAGCCCTCCCCCACCGTCGAAGGACCCTTGGCGCGAAACGGTCACCCAGCCCGCGCCACCGTGCCAACCCGCCCCCAGACGCAGGTATGCCGTCCGCTCACTCGAGCGGACGGCATACCTGGCAATTGCTCGACCGGCAGAGGAAGCCGGGCGCCTGAGGATCAGTAGCGGTAGTGCTCCGGCTTGTAGGGGCCGGCGACGTCGACGCCGAGGTAGTCGGCCTGCTGCTTGGTCAGCTCGGTGAGCCGGACGCCGAGGGCGTCGAGGTGCAGGCGGGCAACCTTCTCGTCGAGGTGCTTGGGCAGCACGTAGACCTGGTTGGAGTAGTCACCCGGCTTGGTCCACAGCTCGATCTGGGCGATCGTCTGGTTGGCAAACGAGTTGCTCATGACGAAGCTCGGGTGGCCCGTGGCGTTGCCCAGGTTGAGCAGCCGGCCCTCCGACAGCACGATAATCGAATGGGAAGTGCCCGCTGAATCATCATTGAACGTCCACTCGTGCACCTGCGGCTTGATCTCGGTCTTGGTGATGCCCTTGACCCTGGCGAGGCCGGCCATGTCGAGCTCGTTGTCGAAGTGGCCGATGTTGCCGACGATCGCCTTGTCCTTCATCCGGCTCATCTGGCCGGCCGAGATGACGTTGAAGCAGCCGGTCGTGGTGACGAAGATGTCGGCGGTCTCGACGACGTCGTCGAGCTGGGCGACCTGGTAGCCCTCCATCGCCGCCTGCAGCGCGCAGATCGGGTCGATCTCGGTGATGATCACGCGGGCGCCCTGGCCGCGCAGCGACTCGGCGCAGCCCTTGCCGACGTCGCCGTAGCCGCAGATGACCGCGACCTTGCCGCCGATGAGCACGTCGGTGGCGCGGTTGAGGCCGTCGATGAGGCTGTGGCGGCAGCCGTACTTGTTGTCGAACTTCGACTTGGTGACCGAGTCGTTGACGTTGATCGCCGGGAAGAGCAGCGTTCCTGCCTTCTGCATCTCGTAGAGCCGGTGGACACCGGTCGTGGTCTCCTCGGTGACCCCCTTGATGCCCTGGGCGATCTTGGTCCACTTCTGCGGCTCGGTCCTGAGGGTCTCGCGCACGACCCCCATCACGACCTGGAACTCCTCGGGGTCCTCGTCGGTGGCGGTGGGCACGACGCCGGCCGCCTCCCACTTGACGCCGTTGTGCACGAGCATCGTCGCGTCGCCGCCGTCGTCCAAAACCATATTCGGGCCGGGCCCCGCAGCATCATCAGAAGGCCAGGTGAGGATCTGGGTGGTGCACCACCAGTACTCCTCCAGCGTCTCGCCCTTCCAGGCGAAGACCGGCACACCCTGCAGGTCGTCGGGGCTGCCGTGCGGGCCGACGACGACCGCGGCGGCCGCCTCGTCCTGGGTGGAGAAGATGTTGCAGGAGGCCCAGCGCACCTGGGCGCCGAGCGCGGTGAGGGTCTCGATCAGCACCGCGGTCTGCACGGTCATGTGCAGCGAGCCGGCGATGCGCGCTCCCTTGAGGGGCTGGCTGGCGGCGAACTCGTCCCGCAGGGACATCAGGCCGGGCATCTCCTGCTCGGCCAAGCGGATCTGGTGACGGCCGGCCTCGGCGAGGCTGAGGTCGCGAACCTTGTGGTCAAAGGACATAGGAAAAGTGCTCCTGGTCGTCTTACGGTCGGTTGGCAGACCCGGCGTAGCCCCTCTGGGCGCATCTTCTCGCGGGTCATCACCCACGCCGGCAACCGCCAGTCTATGCCCGTATGCCGTCCGCCCGCCGCCCGCGCGCGGCGGCCGCGCCGCTCGCCCAGCCACACGGCATACCCGCAAGTCGGGTCAGCAGTCGACAGATCATCCTCGAGGATGATGCGGTCGCGACCTGGGGTCGATGCGCTGTGGCGCCAGCGTGGACACAGTGAAGGTGCACCTTTCGCCACGCTGCCGGAGGAGCCGGCAGGAATGGGACAGCGTCTGCAGGAGGACCAGGAATGACCCACACGGAGCGCCCCGTCGCGCGCGATCGATCCCGACAGGCAGCCCGGGATCCTGCAGTCCCGCCGTCGGCGTTGCGGCAGAGGATCTCCGTCGCTCTTGGCTTGTGGGGCCTCGGTTACGCCTGCTACCGCGCCTACTACGCAGTCGGTGGCACCTTCGGCATGATCGGCGAACCACGCTCCGAGACACAGTTTCGCGTCATCAATGCCCTCGGCGCCGCGATCATCCTGCTCGCCGCGATCGTGCCGGTTGTGCTGGTGCGGGTGCGCCCGGCTCGGGCCGCCGTTCCGGTGCTCGCGTGGGTGGCCGCTGTCGGCTGCTGCATGCACGCCGTCGTCGACATCATCTTGAGGGTGCTCAGCCTGACCGGCGTTCATCCGACGCACCTGCCGAGCAGCGTGTGGCTCTCGGTGGACCGCCGGGCCGCCGACCTCCAGGACGTGTTGCTGAACGAGCCGTGGTTCCTTGTCGAGGGCCTCCTGTGGGCGGCTCTCGGCCTGGCCTTCGTCGCGGCGCCGCGCCGGCGCGCCTGGCTGTGGTCGGCCCTCGCCGCGTGCCTCGCGCTCAGCGTCGTCGGGGTCCTCAGCGGACTCGCCGTCATCGGGTCCTTCCACCTCGGCTAGATGGGGACAGCGACCGCCCTAGCGAGGGCTCTGGCGCAGCGGCTCACGCGTCGGGTCCGGCGTCGTGTCGGGCATCAGGTCACGCATCTGGTCGAAGACGATCGCTCCCGCCTCGGCAAGCTCGGCGTGCGGGGTCAGGCCACCACCGAAGCCGTATGCCGTCATCCCGGCCGCCCGCGCGGCCCGCACCCCGAAGGCGCTGTCCTCGACCACCACACACCGGTGCGGCTCGACGCCGAGGCGAGTCGCGGTATACAGGAAGAGATCGGGTGCGGGCTTGCCGTGCTCCACCTCGTCTGCGCTGAAGATGCGGCCGTCGAACAGCTCCCACAGCCCGGTGAGGCCCAGGGTCTTGCGCATCTTGGCGTGTGACCCGCTCGAGGCGACGCAGGTGAGGGTGCCGGCCGCGATCAGGGCCTCGGCGAGCTCGCGGACGCCGGGCACCGCCCGCAGGTCACTCTCGAACGACGCTTGGACCTCGGCGGTGGAGCGCTCGTCGAACTCGCGGGTGCGCTCCGGTCCCAGGTGACGCTCGACCTCGGCCAGCATCGCGGCGCTGGTGGCGCCCATGAAGCGGCGGACGAGCTCCTCCTGGGTCATCGGCCAGCCCATCTCGGTGAGCATGCGGGCCTCGACGACCGCGGTGAGGCGTTCGCTGTCGACCAGGACGCCGTCACAGTCGAAGATCACCAGGTCGGCGTCGGCCGGCGCCAGGGGTGTTGGACTCGTCATGTGGTCAGGGTGCCTCGGCGCGTTCCCACGGCGCGGGCTCGGCGCTGCCGCGGTCGATGTCGGGCTCGAGGTAGAGCACCAGGGTGAGGCCGGGGACGGCCGCACGGGCCCGTTGCTCGGCGTCGTTGATGGCCGAGGAGATCTCGTCGCCGTGCTCCCGGCGGCCGACCCCGAGCTTGGCCGCGACCAACAGCTCCTCGGGCCCGAGGTGCAGGGTGCGCATGTGGATCACCCGGGTGACGGCGTCCGTGGTGTCCGACTCGAGGGCGTCGCGGATCTTGTGGATGACGTCGAGGCCCGCGGACTCGCCGATCAGCAGCGACTTCATCTCGACGGCGAGCGTGATCGCCACCGCCACGAGCAGGAATCCGATGGCTGCGGTGCCCACGGCGTCCCACTTGCCGTTGCCGGTGAGCAGCGTCAGCCCCACGCCGAAGAGCGCGAAGATGAGGCCGAGCAGCGCGGCGAAGTCCTCGAGCAGGATGACCGGCAGCTCGGGCGCCTTGGCGCTGCGGATGAACTTCGGCCAGGACTGCTCGCCACGGGTGTGGTTGCTCTCCTTCACGGCCGTGCGGAAGGACATGCCCTCCATGCCGATCGCGACGAGCAGCACCACGATCGGGACCCACCACCACTTGCCCTCGAGGCCGTGCGGGTCGGCCCACTTGTGCCAGGCCTCGTAGAGCGCGAACAGGCCGCCGACGCTGAACAGCACGATCGAGACGATGAACGCGTAGACGTAGCGCTCGCGCCCGAAGCCGAAGGGGTGCTCGGGCGTGGCCTTGCGCTTGCTGCGCTTGCCGCCCAGCAGCAGGAGCCCCTGGTTGCCGGAGTCGGCCACCGAGTGCACCGACTCGGCGAGCATCGAGCTGGACCCGGTCAGCAGGAACGCGATGAACTTGGTGATCGCGATGCCGGTGTTGGCCAGCAGAGCTGCGATGATCGCCTTGGTGCCGCCCTCGGTTGACATGCGGAAGAGACTAACCACCCGCGCTGCGCAGGCGCCCGCGACGCGGCCCAGGGCGCCGGAGTCGTCGCCGCCGCAAGCTCTGAGGCTCGGGCGGACAGCACCCCTTGCGCCCGCGTGATTGGGTAGTCGCCGTGGAGACTCGAGCGGGCGAGGTCACGGTCCAGTATGTCGAGCACGGAGCCGGCCGGCCGGTGCTCGTGCTGCACGGCGCTGGGGTCGACCACCGCGAGACCGAGGCCTGCTTCGAGCCGATCCTGCGCGACGGTGCAGGGTTGCGGCGGATCTATCCGGATCTTCCCGGCATGGGTCGAACGGTCGCTCCCGATGACCTGCGCAGCGCCGAGGACGTCCTGGCCACTCTCCTCGAATTCGCCCGTGCGGTCGCCGGCGACGGCTACCTGCTCATCGGTCACTCGGCGGGTGCCTACTACGCCCAGTCGATGGCCGACAGGGCGCCGGCGCAGGTCGCCGGTCTCACGCTGGTCTGTCCGTTGCTGCCGGGCACGCGCGACGTTCCGCCACACCGCGTCGTTGTCGGACCGGACGAGGTGGGCGACGAGGGCTTCCGCAGCTACTTCGTGATCCACACGCCGGAGATGCTCGAGCGTTATGAGCGCCATGTCGCTCCTGCGGCCGCGTTGGTCGACCAGGCCGCGATGGCGCGAATCGGCGAGCGATGGGAGCTCGCCCCCGGTGAGGGGTCCGTCTTTGCAGGTCCCACGCTGATCGTGGCGGGGCGGCTGGACTCGAGCGTCGGCTACCGGGGCGCGGTTGACCTCGTCGACCACTACGCGCACGCCTCACTGGCCGTGCTGGACGACGCCGGGCATGCCCTGCCTCACGAACAGCCCGACCTCCTCCGCGCCCTGGTCACGGAGTGGCTAGGGCGCGTCGAACGATCAGCTCGGCGTTGAGGACGCGGTTCGTCCGAGATCTGACCTAGCGTGACGGCATACAGGCACATCCGGAGCGGAGTGATGAGCATGACGCAGCAACGGCTGACCGAGGTCCAGGTACGCGAGGCCGGCCTGGACGACTGGCGGCAGATCCTCGGGCGGCTGAAGGCACGCTTTCGGACCGGCGACTTCGCCACCGGGCTGGCCCTGGTGGACAAGATCGGGGAGGCCGCCGAGGCGGCCGACCACCACCCCGACATCACGCTGACCTACACGGACGTCATCGTGACGCTGACGAGCCACGACGTGCAGGGCGTCACGGGACGCGATCTGGAGCTGGCGCGGCAGATCAGCGACCACGCGGCGCAGCTCGGCATCGAGGCCGACGTGTCCGGCCTGACCCAGCTCGAGCTGGGACTCGACACGGCCGCGGGGCAACGCCTGGCACCGTTCTATGCAGCCCTGCTCGGCGGGCAGGTGGACCACGGCGAACCGGTCGACCGCAGTGGTCAGGTCCCGACCGTGTGGTGGCAGGACCCCGGCGAAACCGACGCGGAGTGGGCCCTTCCCGAGCAGTCCTTCGAGCAGCGCTGGCACTTCGACGTGTGGGTCCCGCACGACGAGGCAGAACGTCGCCTCCAGGCGGTCCTCGACGCGGGCGGCCGGCTGGTCAGCGACAAGGCAGCGCCGGCCTACTGGGTGGTCGAGGACGCCGACGGCAACCGTTCCTGCATCTGCACACCGTCCGGGCGCTGAGCCGAGCCGGAGGGCCGCCAACGCCGACCATCGGGGCCGTGGGTGCCCGGGCTGGCGTCTGCCACACGCGGGCCGCTGTCCAAGGATCCCGTATGCCGGGTGACTGGCTCCCGTCCACGGGCTCGTCTCCGCCTGTGGACAGTGGGGCGTCTCGGGTAGGGGTTGTGGACAACTTGGTCGACGGATCCGACTGGCAGTGCTGTTGATTCGGGCTGAGTGGGTTGTCGGTGGTCACCTCTAGGGTGAAGTCATGAAGCACAGCGGACCACCGTTCCCCCGCGGGGGCGACACCGGCTCAGGCACGGGTGGTGCTTTCGGCCTCGGTGGCGGACACGGGATGCCGGAGCGTCCGCTGGATGCCTCCGACGTCGCGGCGGCGGCAGCTGCGAGCGGGTCGGGTGAGGTGGGGCCCGGAGGGCCTGCCGCGGGTCGACGCGGTTGAGGTTGCTGCGGCGCGTGAGCGATTGTCGCGCACCGCGGCGGATCTGCGGACGGTCGCGGCCGGTCTGTGGTCGGTCGGGTCGGACGACCTCGCCGCCCTGATCAGCCATCTCGACGTGGTGCGCTCAGGGGTGGACATCGCCACCGTGCTGGCCACCAGGGATGCGGCACAGCGGGGCGTGGTCAGCGAGTCGCAGCAGGCGTCAGAGGGGCAGTGGCTCCGTGCCCAGGTCCTGAGGCTCGAGCCGGCGGAGGCGGCAGCCGTGGGGCAGGTCGCGAAGGCGTGCACCCAGCAGCCGCGTCACCAACTCCTGCAGTCCCTGGTGGCATCGGGTGCGGCGACGACCAAGGCCGCCGCGACGGCGCTGCGCGAGGTCACCAAGATCTTGCCCGACCTCGACCTGGACGTCGACTACGACGAGGTGCTGGGCTGGTATCTCAGCGCGTTGATGGGTGGCGCGACCGGCGCCGACCTCCGACGACTGTCCGACCGGCTGCGCCAGCAGTACGGCTCCGCCGAGGCCAACCAGAAGGGCGAGAAGGCCCACGGCCTCAATGCCCTGGACGTCTCCACCCTCCCCGACGGGGTGCGGCGCTACCTGATCCACCTGTGCCCTGAATACGCCGCGGCCCTGGATGCCGCGCTGGCCACCCTCTCCGCGCCCCAGCCCGGTGTCGACCCCGACACCGGCGAGCAGCTCCGGGACGAGCGCACGCCCGCCCGTCGCCGCGCCGAGGCCTTGGTCGAGATCGTCAAGCGCACGGCGGCCACCGATCCGAGCACCTCGTCGACCGCGACGACCAAGCTGATCCTGACCATGTCGATGGCCGACCTCCTCTCGGGCACCGGTTCCGCCACCACCCGCGAGGGCGAGCTCCTGGATGCCGGGACGGCCAGGCGGCTCGCCTGCGACGCCGACGTGATCCCTGCGGTCCTGGGCGGTGGCGCGGAGATCCTCGACTGGGGCACCGAGAAACGCCTGTTCGACGGCCCGTTGCGGGCAGCGATCGTGGCCAGGGACCGGTGCTGCACCTTCCCTGGCTGCGGACGACCGGCGACCTGGTGCCAGGCACATCACCTGGTTCACTGGATCGACGGCGGCAGGACCGCGCTGACCAACGCTGCCCTGCTGTGCCAGCGACACCATACGATCGTCCACCGAGACAATCTCGGCGCCTCCATCGTCGACCACCAGGTGGTCTGGGACACCACTCCTCGTGCGGAGCCGCCCACCTCGGACACCGGTTACCCGCCGCAGATCACGACCTGCCCCGGCCAGTGCGACGGGCGCGACGAACGCGATGAACGCGATGAACGCGGTGAGGGCGACAACGGTGGCGGCGGGCCGGGTCCGGGTGGCCGAGGGCCGCGTGACAACGGTGGCGGCGGGTCGCGTCGCGAAGGCCCCGGGGCCTCGAGCAGCAGTGCGACGGTCGGCTCGGGGTGGCTCTACCAGCCCAACGTCGGTGCTCGCCCGGACGAGACCGAACCCTGACTCCGCCGCACCGGCCCCGCCATCACCGGCGGGGCGCGTCGGCGTGCCCGGCCGCCGGGTTACTGCAGGGGGTAGACCCGCGTATCCGCGTCGGGCGCCAGCTGGAGGCCGAGCAGGGCATTCTCGACGACTTCGGTGAGCGCGGGGTGGATCCAGTACTGCCCCTGCGCCATCTCGCGCACGGTCTGCCCGGCATACATGCCCTGGACCAGCGGCTGGATCAGCATCGACGCCTCGTGGCCCATGATGTGCGCGCCGAGCAGTTGTCCGGTGGTGCGCTCCGCAACCAACTTGCAGACACCGGTGCGGTCCTCCATCGCCCAGCCGTATGCCGTGTCCCCGTAGTCCTGCACCTTGGTCACCACGTCGTGCCCGGCAGCACGTGCTTCTTCTTCGGTGAGCCCGACCGCGGCCACCTGGGGATGGGTGAAGACGGCCTCCGGCACGAAGCGGTGGTCAATCGGGCGGAGGTCGCCCGGGTGGGCGAGGTTGTGAGCGACGATGCGCGCCTCGTGGTTGGCCACGTGCTTGAGCTGGTAGGGCGAGGACACGTCCCCCAGCGCCCACACGCCCTCGGCCGTGGTGCGGCCGTGGGCGTCGACCTTGACCCGACCGTCGTCGTGCAGCTCGACGCCGGCGAGGTCCAGCCCCACACCCCTGGTGTTGGCCGTGCGACCGGTCGCGACGAGCAGCAGGTCACCGTCGGCATGGGTGCCGTCGGCGAAGTGCAGCCGGACGCCGTCCGCGTCCCCGGTGACCTTGACCAGCTTGGTCTCGAGCCGGACGTCCCAGCGACCGCGTGCCAGCTCGGTGAACCGCTGGCTGATGTCGGCGTCGAGGTGTCGCAGCACCGCGTTGCTGCGGCCGACCATCGTCACCTCCGTGCCGAAGGCGCCGAACACGTGCGCGAACTCCGCGCCGATGAAACCTGAGCCGAGGATCAGCAGTCGGCGCGGCAGCTCATCGATCCGCATGATCGTGTCGGAGGTGTGGAACGGCACGCCAGACTCGGCCACCTCCGGTGGGACGTCGGCGTGGGTGCCGGCGGCGATGACCACCTGGTCAGCGGTGACGTGCTCGATGGTCCCCTCGACGTCCACGTCCATGGCACGCGGCCCGGTGAAGGTCGCACGCCCGAGCAGGGCGGTCGTGTTGTCGCCGTCGCGCCGGTAGTCCAGTCCCCCTGCCGAGATCGGGTCGATCCGGCCGAAGATGCGGTCGCGGATCTCCCTCCACCGCACGCCGTCGACATGGGCGTCCACGCCGAGCCGGCCGACCTCGCCGACCGCCGTGGCGACGTCGGCGGGGTAGACATACATCTTGGTCGGGATGCAGCCCACGTTGAGGCAGGTGCCGCCGAAGATGCCTGCCTCGATGACCGCGACCTGTTTGTCGTCGAAGTCGCGGGTGACGAGCGAGTTGCCGGAGCCGCTACCGATGATGGCCAGGTCGTAGTGGGTCACGCCCCGATGCTAACCAGCGGCGGCGTGCCGGCCGGTCACCGCCAGCACGTGGGACAGGCTCGGCCCCGAGAGCCGTTCGTGCAGCTCGGCGAAGAGCGCCACGCCCCGCTGCCCCGGCCAGTCGTGGGGCAGGTATTCCGGCGGCAGCGCCGGGTCCAGGTAGGGGATCGAGCGCCAGGCATCGAGCGCCCGCACGTAGTCCGCGAACGCCGCGGGACCGTCCACCGCCTCGTTGCCCGCAGCAGCCTGCCAGTCCGCCATCGCAGGCTGGCCGCGGCCCGCGGCACGGTCCTCGTCGCCTGCCACACGCCAGCGGGCGGCGACCGGCTCGAACTCACTGGTGAACACGTCATACCGGCCACCGAGGGCAGGCAGGTCCCACCACCGGGCCACCGCATCGGCGAGGTCTCCGTCGACCAGCGGCTCCTGCGTGCACAGGATCGTCGTGTAGCGCAGCAGGTCGACCTCGGCCAGCACCTCGCGGGTCTCCTCGATGAGGTGCCCGGGGCCGATCCACGCACCGGGCGTCATCGCGCCGCAGCCGAGCCACGTCAGTCGGGTCCGTAGCTGGTGCCGCAGGTGCCGGTGTGCCTCGGGGACCGAGAAGACGACCACCATCCAGGGGTCGCCGACGCGCATCTGGTGGTAGCCGTAGATCCTCCGGTCGCCGCGGGCGAGCATCACCTCCGCCTCGTCGGCAAGGGCGTACCCGGTGGCGCCGCGTGCCTGCGGCACGAGCAACCCCTTGGCCTTGAGCCGCGATAGGTTGGTGCGCACGCTGGCGCCCGAGACGCCCAGTCCCTCAAAGAGGTTCACCAGGTCGGCCACAGCGACCCAGCCACCGATCTCGCGCAGGAACGAGCCGATGAAGGTGCGCATCAGCGAGCTGTCGCCGCGGGTGGGGCGCAGCTCGTCCAGCCGGGCGCTCACGGTCCGGCTGCGCCGGCCCGGGCCGAGGACGAGTCGGTCGCCACGGGCCGGGACTCCAGGACCTCCCGCATGATCGCGAGCGCCTGCTCCACCTCGGCGAAGGTGGTGGACAGCGGCGAGAGCCCGATCCGTATGCCGTCCGGCTCGCGGAAGTCGGGGATCACTCCCCTCTCCCAGAGCGCCTCGTTGACCTCGCGGAAGTCGGCGCGGCGGAGGGTGACGTGGCTACCGCGTCGGGCCGGGTCTCGGGGCGAGGCGACCTCGACCCCGAGCTCGTTCGGCCACCCGTCGACGATCTCGATCGCAAACTGCGTGAGCGCAACGGACTTCGCACGGATCGCCTCGATGCCGGCCTCGGCCACGAGCTCGACGCCGACACGCACCGGAAGCATGCCCATGATCGGCGGGGTGCCGCTGACCACGCTCCGGATGCCCTCGGCCGGACGGTAGCCCGGCCCCATCTCGAACGGGTCGCGCCGACCCATCCAGCCCCAGATCGGCTGCTGCAGCTCGCCCTGCAGTCGCTCCGCGACGTAGCCGAAGGCAGGCGCCCCCGGCCCGCCGTTGAGGTACTTGTAGGTGCACCCCACCGCCAGGTCGACGCTCCACCGATCGAGCTCCACGGGCACCGACCCGGCGGAGTGGCACAGGTCCCACAGCATCAGCGCGCCGGCGTCGTGCGCGATCCGGGTGATCGCCTCGGCGTCCGCCAGCCATCCAGAGCGGTAGGCGACGTGGCTGAAGACCACGAGGGCGGTGTCCGGGCCGACCGCGCCGGCGACCTGTTCGGGCCGGATCCCCTCCGCGGGATCGGTCTCCACCCAGCGCAGCCTCAGGCTGCGCTCCTGCGCGATGCCTTCCAGCACGTAGCGGTCCGTGGGGAAGTTGTCGGTGTCCAGGACGATCTCGTGGCGGCCGGGGCGCGCTGCGACGGCGGCTCGGGCGAGCTTGTAGAGCATGACCGTGGTCGAGTCGGCGACCACCGTCTGCCCGGGGGCGGCGCCGAGCACCGATCCCCCGACGAGGTCACCGACCGTCTCCGGCCAGGTCATCCACTCATCGGTCCAGCCCCGGATCAGCCGGCTCCCCCACGTCGCCGTGATCAGGTCCTGCATCCGCTCGGCGACCTCCCGCGGCGGGCGGCCGAGAGAGTTGCCGTCGAGGTAGGCCACCACCGGAGCGCCGTGTCCCGCCGCCAGGTCACCGGCGGGTCCGGCCGCGCCCATTGGCAGGAACCGGTCGACGAACCCGGCGAGCGGATCGGCCGCGTCCAGCGCCGCAGCCCGCGCCCGCGCTCCCGTTCCCTCGACCGGACGCCCCTTCGACGAGTCCACTCGCGCGGATTCGGTGACGTCACTCACGGCCGAGGTGTTCAATGGGGCGTTTCTCACGCCATGGTCGCTCACGACGGGGCCACCTCGGAGATCTCGCCGCGGACGGCATACAGCTCGGGGAAGAAGGTGAGGTCAAGAGCCTTGCGCAGGAAGGGAACCCCGCTCGACCCACCGGTGCCAGGCTTCGAGCCGATGATCCGTTCGACCGTCTTGAGGTGGCGGAACCGCCAGAACTGGAAGTTGTCCTCGATGTCGACGAGCTCCTCGCAGGTCTCGTAGACGCCCCAGTGCTCGTGCGGGTCCTCGTAGATGAGCTTCAGCGTCGGCACCAGGTCGGGCTCGAGGGTGTAGGGCTTGCTCCAGTCGCGCTGGAGCCGCGAGGCCGGGATGTCGTAGCCGCGGCGCGAGAGGAAGGCGAGGAACTCGTCATACAGGCTCGGTTCGGACAGCAGCCGGCGCAGGTCCGCCTGCGCGGCGGGGTCGTGCTCGAAGACGGGCAGCATGTCGGCGTTCTTGTTGCCGAGGATGAACTCGACCTCGCGGTACTGGTACGACTGGAAACCTGACGAAGAGGCGAGAAAGCTTCGGAACTGGGCGTATTCGCTGGGAGTCAGGGTCGCGAGCACCGACCACTGATCGGTCAGCTGGTGCTGGATGTGCTTGATCCGGGCCAGCCGCTTGAGCGCCGGAGCGAGCTCGTCGGCCTTGATCAGCTCGCGGGCCGACCGCAGTTCGTGCAGCATCAGCTTGAGCCACAGCTCGGAGGTCTGGTGCTGGATGATGAAGAGCATCTCGTCGTGCTGCAGCGGATGGCTGAGCGGCTGCTGCGCGGAGAGCACCTTGTCCAGGTGCAGGTAGTCGCCGTAGGACATCGCCGTGGTGAAGTCGGAGCGCACCCCCTCCTCGAGGGTCCGGGTGTTGTCGCGCCGGGTCGTGTCTTCGGTGGTCACGAGGGGTCTCCTGCCTGTGCCGCAGCTGGTGGACCCGACGAACGTTACAACTAGCTGACGTTCGTCACAAGACTGTATGCCGTGCTCCCGGGCTGCCTTCGGCCTCGTCCGGGATGGTGCCCGGGACGATGCAGACGCCGTCGACGCAGACCGCGCTGCCCGCGTCCCCGACCATGGTGAACGGGCTCGCCTGCTGCTGGGACGGCGCCTCGTCCGAATCCCACTCCCGCGAGCCCTCTCGGGCGTCCGGGCCGAGGTCGCTCGCCGCCGAGGTGTCCGGTCGGTCGCTGGCGGTGGTGTCGCTCATGCCGATGCCTCGTCCTGCTCTCGCTGCCCCGGGTCGTCCTGGTCCTCGTCCTGGGCCTCGCTGTCGGCCGCTGCCTGGGCGAGGGCCGAGGCGAACACGTCCGGCTCCTGCGCGCCCGAGACGCCGTAGCGCGAGTCGAGCACGAAGAAGGGGACGCCCGAGATCCCGTAGGCACGTGCCTGGGCGATGTCGGCAGCCACCGCCTCGCGGAACTGCCCCGACTCGAGCGCCCGCACGACCTCGGCACGGTCGAGGCCGACCTCGGCGGCGAGGTCGGCCAGCTCGTCCACGTGCCCGACGTGGCGGCCCTGCTCGAAGTAGGCCGCGAGAAGCCGCTCCTTGAGCTCGATCTGGCGGCCGCGGGCCTTGGCGAGGTGCAGCGCCTCGTGCGCCTTCAGCGTCTTGGTGTGCTGGATGTGGTCGAAGTCGTAGGCCAGCCCGACGGACGCGGCGATCTGCCCGACCCGGTCGAGCATCCCGGTGACCTGCTCACGCGGCATACCCTTGTGGCCGACCAGGAAGTCGACCTCGCTGCCCTCGAAGTCGACTGGGGTGTCCGGCGCCAGCTCGAAGGAGTGGTACTCCACCTCGACGTCGCGTTCTCCGCCGGCCGCGGCGTAGCGCCGCACCCCCTCCTCGAACTTGCGCTTGCCGATGTAGCACCACGGGCAGGCGATGTCGGACCAGATGTCGACCTTCAACGGTTTCGTCACGTCAGCGGCAACGGCGTGCGGGACGTGGGCATTCCGCGAGCCGCCCAGAGGCGCGAACCACCGGGCGCGGGGCACAGGGCTCAGGGCTCAAGGGATCAGGGCTCAGGGCTCGGGGCTCAGGGCAAGCAAGTTGCAAGGACAAGCAAGCCGCAAGGACAAGCAGGGCGCGGGTGGGGTCGCGTGGCCAGTCAGTGGGCGGCGCGCACGGCGACCTTGCTCAGACTCGGCAGGCCGACACCGAGGTGGCGCAAGCGGTCGGTCGAGCCGTCCCACGCCACCAGCGTCCCGTCGTCCTCGACGAGGAACAACCATCGGCTGTCCGGCGACCACGCTGCTGAGACCTCGCCCGTCAGGTTCTGTCCGCCGAGCCGCACCGGCACGCGCCGGCTCGCGCCGGACGCCAGGTCGATGAGCAGCATGCCGGACTCGCTCGGGTCGAAGATGGCAGCCGTGCCGCCGTCCGGCGAGATGACCCCGCCCGTCGCGAAGTAGTCGACCGGTGACCCGGGCAGCCTGCGCCGGGTGCCGGTCCGCTTGTCGATGACCACCCTGGCGCAGCCGTCGTGGTCATCGCACTCCACGACCAGCCAGCGGGTCGGTCCGATCGCCTGCAACGTTCCGGTGGTGATGCGGTCGAGGCCGTGATCGGTGACGTCGTAGATGCCGCCCGTCGTCCAGATGCAGGGGTGGCCGCTCCCGTCGGGGAGCATCGGGTCCTGCATGTTCGGCGGCGCGGGGATGTCGCTGCCCGCAGTCGTGCCGTCCAGATCCAGCAGGCGGAAGACGAAGGAGCCGGTGTCGTCGACGACCCTGACCCAGACGTGGTCGAGGTCGGGCCCGGGCACCACCGTGATGTGCCCGCGGAGGGTGGCTGGGAGCTCCCGAGCGGCGTCGCCGTCGGCCACGAGGTATCCCGGCACGAAGCCCATGGGCGTCGCCACGAGTGCACCCCGCCCCGTGACCAGGAAGGACCGCGGGACGGTGCTGCCCAGCGAGGGAAACCTCGTCGTGGTGAGGCGACCCCTCGCCGGCTGGATCCGCACCACCGCGTCGTCGGCGAGGGCGAAGAGGTCCCAGCCGCCCCGGATGCCGAGTAGCGAGTGGCCGACCGCCGTCACGGTGACCTTGCCGCGCGCGGGCCAGCGGTCCTCGCCCGGGCGGGCCAGCTTCGCGCTCAGCCGACGCGGCCAGACCGAGGCGGTCCCGGTGTTCGTGCTCGCGCGGGTATTCGAGGCGATCGGAGTGCGCGGCGGTGCCGCCGACGGCTGCTGGTCGGGCTGCAGCTGCAGCACCACCAGCGCCACCACCGGTATGACAAGCAGGATCAGCCAGCGCAGGCCACCGCCTCCCTCACCCCTGCCCTTCTCCCAGGACTCGTCGAGCAGCTCGGCGTCATCCATCTCGATGTCGTGAGCGCGGCGGTCCGGATCGCGCTGGTCGTTCCGACCCAGCTCGTCGTCCGCCTCGTCCTGCGCGTGGTTGCCCACCTGACCATGGTGGCCCTCCGCGCTTCACCGCGTACGGCATATCGCCGGTATGCCGTGCGAGTCCGGCAGGTTCGCCTTGGCCGGATCAGCCGTTCGAGCGCACGACCACCTGTCCGACCCTCGGCAGGTCGACCCCGAGGTGGTGCACCCGCCCACTCGCGGTGTCGACGGCCAGGAGCACGCCGCGGTCGTCGACGAGGAAGACCCATCGGCTGTCCGGCGACCAGGCGATGGCGTTCTGCCCGGGGTCGATGCTGAGCCCACCGTGAGCGCCCACCTCCGAACTCGCACCGGATCGCAGGTCGGACAGCCACAACCTGGGTCGACCGCCGGCGTCGACGTCGGTGAGCGCGGCCATCGAACCGTCGGGAGACAGCGCTCCCTGGGCGTCGTACAGCCACGCCGGAAGGCTGGACAGCGTTCTGCGGCGTCTCGACTCGCGGTCGACGACCGAACCCGCGCAACGATCGACGTGGTCGCACTCCACGACCAGCCATCCGGTGGGCCCCGAAGCCACCAACACCCCGACGGTGACGCGGCGCGGCCCGTCAGGAAGCAGGTCGTAGATCCCTCCGGTGGTCCGCAGCAGCGGGTATCCGGCGCCGTCGGGCCTGATCCAATCCTGTCCGTTGGCCGGTTTCCTGATGTCGGGTCCCGCGGGACGGCCGTCGGGACCCACCAGTCGGATGGCGCTGTCGTCCACGCCGTTGCCGAGGTCGACCCAGACGTGACCCGGGTCGGGCCCGGGCACCACCGGATCACCGGTGCTCAGGACGCCGGTGAGCTGGCGGGCAGGCCTTCCATCGGGCACGAGGTAACCCGGGACGGAGCTCAACGGTCGCACGATCGCCCCCGCGCTGGTGGCCACGAACGCCACCGGGCCGCTGCGGTCCAGGCTCGGCACCGTGGTGGTGGTGAGCCGATCACGCCCGAACTCGATCCGGACCACCACGCCGTCGCCGGAGGCGAAAAGGTCCCAGTGGCCGCCGATCCCGAACGGCGCGTGGTCGAGGTTCATCACCGACGGCACCTTGGACGGTCCACCGTTGCCCGTCGGTCGCGCCGCCCCCACGGTCGGCTGGCCGATCCGACCCGGCACCACGCTCGCACTCGACCTGACCGTCGACCACGGGCTCGCGGGAGTGGGCGACGCCGACGGAGTCCGATGCGGCTGGAGCTGCACCACCACCAGCGCGACCACGGGGATGACGAGCAGCAGCAACAACCAGCGCAGGCTTCCGCCCCGCTCCTCGTCCGCCTCGTCCCTGCCGTGGCTGGCCACCAGACCATGGTGACTGACGAGGCGCCGGACGCGCACGGCATACGGCCCGTATGACGTCCGCAGCCGCACCGCGGGCACCACCTTGATGGTGGTTCAGCCCGCGGAGGTCAGTGTCCGGTGCGGTCGCGCAGGTCGGCGACGTGCGGTGAGACCGCCGGGTCGAGGCCGAGCCCGATGGCCAGGTAGGTGGCGGTGAAGTCGGTCTGCGCCATCTGGCCCGCCAACCGCACCAGCGGGTGGCCCGGTTCGGCGGTCACGGTGCTGACCGTGACCCCTGTCTCTTCCGCGGACTGCAGCACGGCATCCGTGAGCGCCTCGGCCTCGTCCGACTCGAGGCTGCGCATCTCCGGGGGCGCGTCGCGCAGCATCAGCAGACCGAGCCGGGGCTGGGCCGGGCCGTCCAGGAAGGGGTCGGCGAAGATGTCGTCACGTGCGCCACGACCACCGGCACCCTGGCCCCCGACCGCGGTGAACGGTCCGTCGAAGCACGCCACGATCTGCGAGGCCGCGTCGGGCAGTTCACCGCAGGTGGCGGGCATCCGGGCCGTGCGCGCCAGCATCGATGCCGCGCGCCCGGCGGCGACCCCGTTGAGCGGCCCGTCGCCGAGGATCACCGGCACCGACTCGGCCAGCCGCGTCGCGAGCAGCTTGGCCGGGTTGACGAATGACTCCGACGACGGTCGGCAGGCCTCGGCCTGCTCGTCCAGGCGCTCCGCGACCGCCTCGAGGGTCGACGCGGGCGCGTCGACCAGACCGAGCTGGTTCGCGGCCATCACCACCGGCGCGAGCAGCGACCACAACCCGGTGCGCGACGAGATCCGGCCGCGCCCGACGCCGATGTGCACGCCGCGCGCCTGGGCGCAGATGTCGGCCAGCGGGGAGTCGGTGGCACCGACGGTGAGCAGCGCCGCGCCGCGGCGAGCGGCCTCGGCCGCGACCGCCACCGGTCCCGGCGCCCGTCCGGACAGTGACACGGCCACGACGAGGTCGAGCGGCCCCACCCACCCGGGGAAGGGCAGGTTGCGCCGGGCCGAGACCGGCACCGGCGATCCGGGCTCGGCCAGCAGCTCGAGCACCTGGGCCACGACCGACGAGCCGCCGAGCGCGGCCACGAGCACCGACCGTGGCCGTTCACCCGAGGAGACCCGGTCCAGTCCCGCCTCGCCGGCGAGCGTCACCGCCTCGCGCACCTGGGCACCCGCCGTGGCCAGTGCACGGAGGGTCTGGTGGGGGTCCCGTTCGGCGATCCGGTCAGGATCGTCGACGGAGGACTCGTCGAAGAGCGGCGCCATCACGGAGCCGAATCAGTCCGCCAGCGAACGAGCTTCGTCGATCAGCAGCACCGGGATGCCGTCGTCGATGCGGTAGGCCAGCCGGCACTCCTCGTTGCTGCACTGCAGCTCCGGGCCGGATGGACCGGTGCCGTCGGTGAGCTCGGAGCGGCACTGGGGGCAGCGCAGGATCTCGCGCAGCCACGGCTCGATCCCTGCGGTGGTGGGCTCCGTCATACGCTCTCTCCTTGGTCGTGCAGGTCCGCCTCCGCGGGCCCGCCCGTGCGGACGATCGACAGCACCGTGTCACGGATCGTGGCCATCGTGGGCTCATCGGTGGCCTCGACGTTGAGCCGCAGCAGCGGTTCGGTGTTGCTGGCGCGCAGGTTGAGCCACCACATGGAGTCGGACTCGTGCGTGACGGTCAGGCCGTCGAGCTCGTCGACGGTGACGTCCTGGCCCTCGGCCCAGCTGCGCACCCGCTCGGTCGCGGCTGCGGCGTCGGCCACCGTCGAGTTGATCTCGCCTGAGGCGACGTAGCGGCTGAACTCCGCGACCACCTCCGACAAGGGGCGCTGCTGCTCGCCGAGCGCAGCGAGGACGTGCATCGCGGCCAGCATGCCGGTGTCGGCGAACCAGAACTCGCGGAAGTAGTAGTGCGCGGAGTGCTCGCCGCCGAACACCGCCTCGCTGCGGGCCATGGTGCCCTTGATGAACGAGTGGCCGACCCGCGTGCGCAGGCCCTGTGCGCCGTGCTCGGCAATGATCTCCGGGACGGCCAGCGAGGAGATGACGTTGTAGACGATCGTCACGTCCGACGCGTCACGGCCGGCAGCCACTTCTCGGGCGATCTCCCGGGTCGCCACCAGAGCGGTGATCGCGCTCGCCGGGACCGGTTCACCGCGCTCGTCCACGACGAAACACCGGTCGGCGTCGCCGTCGAACGCCAGCCCCAGGTCGGCGCCGTGCTCGACCACCGCGGCCTGCAGGTCGCGCAGGTTCTCCGGCACCAAGGGGTTGGCCTCGTGGTTGGGGAAGGTGCCGTCGAGCTCGAAGTAGAGCGGTATGACGTCCAGCGGCAGTGCGGGCAGGCCAGCCGCTTCCTGCAGGACCGCAGGCACGGTGTGCCCGCCCATGCCGTTGGCGGCGTCGACCACGACGGACAGCCGCCGGCCCTGGTCTGGCTGGGTCAGGTCGACCAGCGTGCGGAGGAAGGCCGCGTAGTCGGCCAGCACGTTGCGCTCGGTGATCTCGCCCGCTCCCGTGCGGACGTCAGCGCCCCCGATCTGGTGATCGGCTCCGCGGTCCAGCAGCCACTGAGCCAGGTCGCGCACCTCGGCCAGGCCGGAGTCGGTGCCGACTGGCCGGGCCCCCGCGCGGCAGAGCTTGATCCCGTTGTAACGCGCCGGGTTGTGGCTCGCGGTGAACATCGCGCCAGGAACGTCGAGCGCCCCGCTGGCGTAGTAGAGACCGTCGGTCGAGCACAGTCCGATCAGGGTCACGTCGATCCCGTGCGCGGCGACACCTTCGGCGAACGCCCGCGACAGGACCGGCGAGGAGGGACGCATGTCGTGCCCGATCACCATTGCGGAGGCGCCCTCGGGAATGACCACCACCTGGGCGAATGCGGACCCGATCGCGCTGACGACCGACTCGTCGAGCTGGTCGGGCACCAGGCCTCGCACGTCGTAGGCCTTGATGAAGTCGGACAGCCGATGAGCGCTCACGCGGCGACTCTATCGACCGCCGGACCGCGCTCGCGTGGGGTTGGTGGGGTTGAGCTCACCGATCGCGCAGGACGCGCAGGTGTCCCCGGCGACCGACCTCGACGGTGCCGGCCGGCCCGGGAGCGGGCAGACCACGGTGCGGCGCTCCCGCTGACTGCGCCGACGCGGCGCGGGACGCGGCTGCGGCGACCGGTTGTCGGGGTCGGCCCGCCTCGCGGACGGCGTCGGCCAGCGCGAGCAGGTCGTCCTCGGTGGGGCCAGGGTCGACGAACTCGGTCGCCAGCCGCACGACGTCCCACCCGCGCGGCGCGGTCAGCCGTTCCGCGTGTCCGGCGCACAGGTCGTAGGTGTGCGGCTCGGCATACGTCGCGAGCGGGCCGAGCACGGCGGTCTGGTCGGAGTAGACGTAGGTCAAGGTCGCCACAGCGCTGCCACCGCACGCCGTCCGGGAGCACTGTCGCGAGAGGTTCACCCCCCGACTGTATGGCGTGTGGCCGCCTGAGCCGGACCGGCACGCCGTAGAGTCGGAGACGTGATGGCGCACCGACGATCCGGCCCCTTGCGCGACCGGCGGGGGCGGGGGGTCCGGGGGCCGTTGGCCTGGCCGCCGGTGCCCGGCATGGCCACCCGGTCGCAGCGTTTCGACGAGCTCGTCCTCGACTCCGCGGAACGGATCGAGTCACGTCTCGGGCGCAGCCTCGACCCGGCCGAGCTCGCGGTCGAGGACGTGCCGCCGAGCGATCCCTCGGCGTGGGAGGACGGAGTGCCGTTGGGACGGCTCTTCCCGGCCGACGGCCGCACCCCGCCGCGCGTCGTGGTCTACCGCAGGCCGATCGAGACCCGTGCCGGGGACGAGCGGGAGCTCGCCATGCTGGTGCAACACGTGGTGTCCGAGCAGGTGGCCGCGATGCTCGGCCTGGACCCGGACGACCTGGGTCCCGACTGAGTCAGCGGCGCTCCTGCTGGTCGCCCGCCGCCTCTCGCTCGTCGTCGTCGAGCTCGTCCTCGTTCTCGTCGAGCTCGTCGTGGTCCGTGCCGGCAGCATCGTCGCCCGGGTTGGGGACAGCGTCGTCGTCGCCGATCTCGTCGTCCGGGGCCATGTCCTTGTCGTCGGTGGCCACCTCACCGAGCCCTCCCACGAGGTCATCCGCCGCGATGCCGAACTCGCTGAGCAGGCCGAGGTCGTTCTCGGTCTCGATCACCACGGGCAGGCGTTCCTGCGCCTCGCTGGCGCGGTCGTCGAGGCCCCGCTCCTTGAGCATCTCGACGATGGCGTCCCGGCTGATGCGCATCTTCTGGTCAACTCCCCTCGCCTGCTGGACCCGGTGCTGCTGCAACCCGGTTCCCCCACCCTGCCACGTGCCGCGCGGATCCGCAGAGGTTGCCGCTCCGGGCGGCGACGTACCATCGAAGTCATGGACGAGAACGCACCTGTCCTGGTCACGGGCGGCACCGGCACGCTGGGCAGTGCCGTCGTGGCGGAGCTGCAGTCACGGTCTCGACCTGTGCGCATCCTGAGCCGACGGGCGCGACCGGCCAATCCCGCGATCTTCGCCGGTGACCTGTCGACCGGGGAGGGGGTCCAGGACGCGGTCCTCGGCACGCGCGCGGTAATCCACTGCGCGACGAGCCCGACCAAGTGGCGAGCCGTCGACCTCGACGGCACCCGCCGCCTGCTCCGGTTGCTGGGCGGGGTCGCACCTGAGTCGCACCTGGTCTACATCTCGATCGTGGGCTGCGACCGGAACTCCTTCCCCTACTACCGGATCAAGGCCGCCGCCGAAGACGTCTTGCGCGATGCCGTGGCCGCGGGCCGCAACCGCGCCTCGATCGTCCGCGCCACGCAGTTCCACCAGCTCGTGCGTCTCGCCAGCAAGGTCCCGCCGAAGGGCCCGGTGGCGTTGTCGTTCAAGGGGATGCGGTTCCAGCCGTGCGACACGGCGTTCGTGGCCCGTCGCCTCGTGGACGTCGCGTTGAGCGAGCCTCGCGAGTCAACAATCGAGTTGGCGGGTCCCGAGGTCGTGTCGCTGCGCGACGCCATCCGGCTCACCGCCGAGCACGAGCACAGGTCGGTGCCGCGGGTTGTCGAGCTACCTGCGGTCGGTGGCGCCCTGCGGTCCTTCGTCAGGGGCATCAACCTGCCAGGGGCGTCAGCGGAGCTCGGAGGCACCACCTACGCGCAGTGGCTCGCGGGACGCGACTGACTCACCGGGCCGTTTTCGCCGGGCCCCGGTGAGACCCGCCGGCCGAGCGGACGAGTCGGTTCCGCGCCGGGAAGGTGAGGTCGGTCAGCCGTCGACCTGACGGATGGGTGCCTGCGTCGCGACGAGCGGCGAGGAGACCAGCGGCAGGGCCGCGACGAGCGGGCCGTCGTCCTCGGCCTCGGCCGTGGTCAGGACCGCGGCGTGCACCGAGTCTGCGTCGGTGCCCACCCACACGCTCGTCGCCGACTCGAGGGGCACGGACCGCACCGCATCGGCGGCCAGCACGAACCGTCGGGTCGTGGCCTTGCCGTTCGCGTCGACGGTGGTCACGGAAACCGGCGCCTTCGCGCCGGTGCTGGTGAGCGTCAGGGCGTTGGTCAGCCCGTGCCGTCCGGCTGGAGGCAGGGGGGTGCCGGCCAGGCCCTCGACCGCGGCCGACGACGGCGTCCACGCCAGGTCGGTGGCCTTGCGGTCGAGCTTGCTCTTCGACCCCGTGGACCGGCCGTGCTCCACCGTGGCCGCCGCCACGACCGGGACATCCGCCCGGACCTGGATGGCATAGGTCCCCGCCGGGAGGTCCGACAGGTCGATGTCCCGAGCCGAGTGGCCGCCCACCCGCACGACGTCGTGCTTGACCCGCCGCGGTCCCTCGGTCGTGAGCACGCGGGTCTGCACGACCGCCTGGGCGTCGCCCGGCACCGCTACCCGCAGGCTCGCGGAGCCGTCGACCGACACGCCTGCGATGACCTGCTCCCTCGACGGCGCAGCAGTGGCCCTCGCCGTGTCGCCTCCGCGGGCCACGACCCCGTCGAGCCAGGTGTCGTTGATGGCGGCGTAGACCTCACCGCCGTGCGCGGTGACCTGCACGACCGGCGTCTTCTCCAACCCCGCGATCGAGTCCAGCAGGACCGCCGTGCGACCGCGTGGCGGCACCACGACACCCCGGCCGCTCTCCGAGGCGACCTTGCCGTGGGCACCCAGGACCTGCAGGTCCACGGTGACCGCGTTGGCGGCCGGGTTCACCAGCACGACCCGCTCGAGGCGTCCGGCCTGGGCACCCCCGGCAACGAGCCAGGAGTGTGCCTGGGGCTGTCCGCACGCCACGGTGGTGAGGGCGCGGCCGTCGCCTTCCCGCACGAGGGAGTACTGCATCGCTGCGGCGCCGGGGGCGAAGTCGCCGCCAGCGAGGAAGAGCACCCCGCCCGCGGCGTCCAGGTCGAGGGAGGAGGTGGACCTGCCGGAGGTGCCCTGTCCCTTGGACTCGCGCGCGTGTGCCTTTGACTGTCCCGAGTCGGAGATCTTGTGGGCTCGGAGCGTGCCCTCGGCGCTGCTGCGGGCTTCCGCCGGCAGGGCCGCGTCGGGAGCCGCCGCAGCGAGGGCGGTCACCCTCTGCGTGGCCTTCAGCCCTCCCGAGACGCCGAGGCGCTCCGGACCGGGGCACAGCAGCCCCGTCTGGGCCACCGGCACGGTGGTGGGCTTCTGGCTCTGGTCCGACACCGCGGTGGCCGACGTGGGGCCCAGGTCGACCGTGCCGTCCAGTCGGGTCGCGCCGAGGACGAGCGCCGCGCCGGCAGCCCCGACCAGGGCCGCCCGGGCGATCCCGAGGCCCCTCATACCGGGACCCCCGCGAAGTATCGGAGGCCGTGGTCCCCGTGAAGGATCGGAGCGCAGCGGAGAACTTCGTGGGGGTAGATCATGCCGCCGCCCTCCGCGAACGGCGGTTGCCGAAGGGCACCGCGAGGAAGAGGGTCAGGCCGAGCAGCGCCAGCTGCAGGAGCCGCCAGTCGCGGTGGGTCGTCTGCAGCGACACCGACACGGTGCCGGCCGAGGCAGGCAGCCGGTAGGTGGGCTGGTCGGCACTGGCGGCGGACGGAATGACCTGGCCGTCGTAGGTGACCCGGGCGTGGTCCGCGAGGCCGGGCGCTTCGGCGAGGGCGAGCACCCGGCCGTCGTCGCCCGCCGGGACCTCGGCACGCAGCTGCGAGTGCGGGCCCGAGCTGTCCAGTGCCAGGACCGGGTCCCCGTCGCGGTCGAGGACACGAGCACGGGACGGCTGCACCCCGAGCGAACCGTCGCCCGGTTGGGCGAGGACGCGCCAGAGCACCAGCCCGTGGGCGTCGCTGAGCCGCGTCAGTCCCGCGGTCGCGTCCAGTTGCCGCACCAGTGGATCGTCCGCGCCGCCCTGCAGACCGACGAAGCCGACGCCCAGGTCGGCGAGCGCGGCCTGGACCCCGTCACCAGCGCTGGCGTCGTCGCCCGCCAGCGTGCGCCGGACCGCCTTCTCGGTGAGCACGGTTGGCCCGGCAGCCGCCTGGGGCAGGCTGCGTGCGACCTCGCCGGGCTCGGCTCCCTGCACGGAGTAGGTCACCGTGTCGCCCTCGCGCTGCAGCACCAGCAGCCTGGTGGCGGCGGGCCCGAACGCCTGGTCGGCGGCGACTGCCGGCATCAGCTCGCTCGTGGGACGCAGGTGCTCCCCGACGCCCGCCCAGCCGGTCCAGGCGGTGCTGGCGACGACACCGGCCACGGCAACGCCGGCGACGACCAGACCGAGGCGGGAGCGCCACCTCGAGGACGCACGGGCTTGCTTGGTCCCGATGGCGTCGAACCCGAGCAGCGCCGCGCCGATCAGCGC
The DNA here is from genome assembly GCF_005222685.1 of Segeticoccus rhizosphaerae. Classification (NCBI taxonomy): domain Bacteria; kingdom Bacillati; phylum Actinomycetota; class Actinomycetes; order Micrococcales; family Intrasporangiaceae; genus Segeticoccus; species Segeticoccus rhizosphaerae. The sequence continues at coordinate 31,504 of NZ_SWMA01000021.1, read as the reverse complement.
CAGTCCGAGCAGATCGACCCCGGTGCCTGCCCACGGTGTGATGGCGTCTCCCGCGCCCGGCTGATGGGCCGGCACGGTGTCGACGTGGACGAGCGCCGCCGCCAGGCCGGCGGCGAGACCCACCAGGCCCAACAAGCCGAGCGCCGTGGCCATCGGCGAACGTGGCCCTCGTCGGAGCAGGCCCAGCAGCCCGGCGACCACCAGCGGCGCGGCAAGCAGCACGACATACAGCTCGGCGTGCTCGGGCCGCAGCAGGGCGAGGTGCCAGGGGACGACGGGGTTGTCCTGCCACACGGTGAGGCCCGGACCGCCGAGCAGCAGGCGCGGGTCGTCGAGGACGCGCAGCAGCCACGGGCCGACCAGCGCCACCGGGACGACGAGCAGGAGGGCGCCGCGCAGCCGCGCCCAGCCCCTGCCACCGAGCACGACGAGCAACGCCAGTGCCGTGGACAGGACCAGCAGCGGCGGGTCGAACACACCGAGGAGAGCGACGGCGAGGACGGTGCCGAAGGTAGCCGGTGCCGAGGCGCGACGGCGCGCGACGACGGCAAAGCCGGCCAGCACGAGGGGCAGCAGGACGTGCGCGACGGCGGCGCCGAGTCGACCGGAGTCCAGGGCGCTTGCCAGGGTGCCGAGGCTGGCCCAGGCGAGAGCGGCCCAGGCTCGCGGCCACCGCAGACGGGTCACCACCCGGGTGCCGAGGTAGGCGCTCCACGCGGAAAGCGGCATCGATGCGACCAGGAACCAGCCGATCGCGGTGGCGGCCGGTGACGCGGACGGGTCGACCCAAGGCACGTGAGCGACCACCCAGGCGGCGCCGGCCAGGACGGGAAGGTAGGGAGCGGCCTCGCCGGCCGCGCCGAGTCCGGCACCGTGCCAGCCATCGACCCAGGCGTGCCAGAGCGCCGACGGTCCCGCCTGCAACGGGTTCAGCTCGCCGCCGGACAGCCCCAGACCCGAGCCACGCAGCGCCGACGTCGTGATGACCGTGCGCCACGCGATCACGGCGACCACCGCGGCGAGCAGGACCACGAGGAAGCCCGGGTGGCGGATCACCCGTTGTGGCCAGGTGGCCGGCAGTTGGCTCATGGTCTCGGTGTCCGGCGACACGGGCCCGGTCTCGAAGTTCACCGGGTCGTCCCTGCTCTGCGCTCGCGTGCCGTCGAAGCTCACCGCGTCCTGGATGCTGTCCACGGTGTTGCGCATCGCGGTGCGGGAGGGCACGAAGAGGCCGTGCAGGTCACGACGGCGCACGACCCGGCGTCGGCGGAACCGCCAGCGAGCACCCAGCAGCCGCGGGCCGGTGAACAGCGTTGCCAGATCGGCGAACTCGTGCCAGGCGTGACGCGGACGCTTGACCAGCAGCAGCGCCAGCCCGGACACGACCGTGCTCAGCGCGATCCACAGGGCCAGGAATGGCGTAGCGAGCAGGGAACACCGCGTGAGCGCCACCTGACGGGCCCGCCGACGGGAGATCCGGCGCGCCGCCGCGGGCGAGCGACCACCGGGACGGTCGCCCCGGGCGGAGGCCGCGCCCTCGCGGACGACGGCCTTGGGGACCACCACGACCCGGTGCCCCGCCAGCTGGGCGCGCCAGCACAGGTCGAGGTCCTCGGATCCGGTGAAGGAGCGGTCGAACCCGCCCAGTTCGTCGAAGACGTCGCGTCGCACCAGCATGCCGGCGCTGCTGACCCCGAGGACGTCGGTGCGGGCGTCGTACTGCCCCTGGTCGGGTTCGCCGACCTCGGGCCCCCCGGACGCGCGTCCGGTGCGGGTGTACTGCAGACCGACGCTGCGCAGCCGACGGGACTCTTCCCACAGGGTGACCTTGGGCCCCACGATGCCGACCGAGGCAGACCGGCGGGAGGCGTCGACCAGCCGGTCGAGGGTGAGCGGAGTGGGTGCCGTGTCGTCGTGCAGCAGCCAGATCCACTCCCCGGGCGTGGCGCTCGGAAGGGCGTCGACGCCCGCGGCGACAGCGACGCCATACGAGACGTCACGACCGAGGGTGAGGATCTCGACGGAGGGGATCGAGGCACGGATCCTGGCGTGCTGGCGCAGGATCGTCGGACTCGTGTCGGTGGAGCCGGTGTCCACGATGACCAGGTGGTCGGGTCGGCGCGACTGCATCGCGAGGGCGTCGAGCGCCTCGACCAGCCAGGGCTCGCCGTCGTGGACGACGAGGACGGCGCTGACCGACCCCATCGCGGGGGCAGCAGGCACACGCGCCCCGTGGGCGCGGGGTGGAGCGAGCGTCATGGTCCAGCCGCTTCGTCGCCGCGGCGACTAGACGGCGCGCTTCTTGAGCTTGCGGCGCTCACGCTCGGACAAGCCGCCCCAGATGCCGAAGCGCTCATCGTGCGCCAAGGCATACTCCAGGCACTCGGCCCGCACCTCACACCCGACACAGACCTTCTTGGCGTCGCGGGTTGATCCCCCCTTCTCCGGGAAGAAGGCCTCCGGGTCGGTCTGCGCACACAGTGCGCGTTCCTGCCACGAAAGCTCCCCCTCCTCGTCGACCTCACCGAAACTGGTGATCAGCTGTAGCTCGTGCACGGCTCCTCCTCGACCCATCGCTAGCCAGCACTCGCGTTGCACGAACCGCCGGGCAAAATCGACACGGGCCACACCGCTTTCGCCGAGTGAACCGCCAGGTGACGACCCCGGCGGGTCCCTGCTGCACGTGTCGAGCTTGTCCGGATGGACGACAACAATGGAATTACACGCGTGTCATACGGTCAAAGTCAAGCCCGCGTCTGATAAAACTCCTCCGGCTCCGCCCCGTTTCAGGCCCGGTGGCGCGTGGTGCCGTGCCCTTTCTCAGCCACTTCCGCGCGCTTCTCAGGTCGCTGCACAGCTGCCCCTGTGGGCCCCCTTCCATGGCTTCGCTCCGTGAGCCGGTGGACCACCGCGTGGGGCGGCGAGGTCGGCTGGAAGACTGTCAGCCATGCAGATCACCGCACTCGCCGGCGGTGTGGGCGGTGCCCGGTTCCTCCGTGGACTGCTCGCCCACCTCGACCGCTCCCCCGACCTCGCCGGATCCACGATCACGGTGATCGGCAACACCGGTGACGACATCACGCTCTTCGGCCTGCGGGTGTGCCCCGACCTCGACACGCTGCTCTACACGCTCGGCGGGGGCATCGACGAGCAGCAGGGGTGGGGCCGCGCGGACGAGACGCACTCCGTGCAGGGCGAGCTGGCGGCATACGGAGCGGAACCGCAGTGGTTCGGGCTGGGCGACAAGGACTTCGCGACGCACATCGTTCGCAGCCAGTGGCTCGGGCAGGGGGTATCCCTCTCGGAGGTCACCGCTCGTCTGGCGGCGCGGTGGGGGCTGCCGGATCGGGGAGTGACCCTGCTGCCGATGAGTGACACTCCGGTCGAGACGCACGTGGTCGTCGACCGGGGGGAAGGCCCGTCGGCGATCCACTTCCAGGAGTGGTGGGTTCGTCACCAGGCGGCCGTGCCGGCGGAGCGCTTCGTCGCGATCGGGATGGACCGGGCGACCGCGGCCCCCGGGGTGCTGGACGCACTGCGGAACGCCGACCTGGTGCTGCTGCCGCCGAGCAACCCCGTGGTGTCGATCGGCATCGTCCTGGGAGTGCCGGGCGTCCGGGATGCGTTGCGCGGCACCACTGCTCCCGTCGTCGGCGTCTCCCCGCTCATCGGCGGCGCGCCGGTGCGCGGCCACGCCGACGCCTGCCTGTCGGCGATCGGGGTCGAGTCCACCACCCAGGCGGTGGCCGGGCTCTACGCCGACTTCCTCGACGGGTGGCTGGTCGACGAGCGCGACGCCGAGGTCGAGGTCGGCGGCCCGCGGTTCGACCCCGGGTTGCAGGTGCGCGCCCTCCCGTTGTGGATGAAGGACGTCGACCACGCAGCGGACATCGCCGGTGCGGCGCTCGAGCTGGGGCTCGAGCTGGGCCGGCAGGGACGCCACGCCGTATGACGGGACGCACCGCCCCGTTGGTCGTCACCCCGGTCACGGGGATGCCCGAGATCACGGCGGAACACGGGCTGGCCGGGCTGGCTCGGCTCATCTCCGAGGGACTGCGCCGGGGAGGCCTCGAGCTGGTCGACGGTGACGTGCTGGTCCTGTCGAGCAAGGTGGTCTCCAAGGCGCTCGGGCTGCGCGCGCCGGCCGGCGACAAGGCTGCCGTGGTCCTGGCTCAGAGCCGGCGCGTGGTCGCCGAGCGGCGCACCGACATGTCGGTGACACGGGTCGTGGAGGCGCTCGCCGGGCCGGTGATGGCCGCGGCAGGCGTCGATGCCTCCAACACCGGGTCCGACGAGCTGTTGCTGCTGCCCGATGACCCGGACACGGTCGCGCAGGTGCTGCTGGAACAGCTCCTGGCGACGGCCGCGGCGGCATGCGGCGCCGACGTTGGACGCGGCCACCCAGGTGGGAGCGACTCAGGTGGGAGGGACCCAGGTGGGAGCCATCCGGGTGGGAGCGAGGCAGCCGGTTTCCCCCGGATCGGCTTGGTGCTGAGCGACACTTCGGGTCGGCCCTGGCGCGCGGGGCAGACCGACTTCGCGCTCGGCGCGGCCGGACTGGCCGTGCTGGACGACCTGCGGGGTGCGACCGACGCAGACGGGCGGCCGCTGTCGGTCACGATGCGGTGCCTGGCCGACGAGCTGGCCAGCGCGGCCGACCTGGTCAAGGGTAAGGACCGGCACGTCGCACTCGCCCACGTGCGCGGCCTCGAGAGCAATTCCCACCGCACGGAAGCGGTCGGCGGTATGACGGGTGCCCGCGCCTTGGTGCGCACGGGGCCGGGCGACTGGTTCTCGCACGGCACCTACGAGGCGGTCCGGGCCGCGCTCGGGGTCGAACCGGCGAGCCCGGAGGCCGAGCGGATCGGCATACCCTCCACGGACGCAGATCAGGTCGGAGCCCGGCTGGCCCGGGCCGCCGCGCTGGCGGTGCTGGGGCTGGAGGCCGTCACCACCAAGGTCTCGGGCGGTCACCTCGAGCTCGCCTCGGACGACCCGGTCGCGCTCGGCGTGGTCCTCGGCCGCTTGTCGCCCGCTCTCTGGGCCGAGCGGCTCTCCGGCACCATCGAGCTCCCGTCGGGCCGTCCCGGCGAGCCGGGTCCGCGGACGCGGGTCACCGTCGAGGTGCGCGAACGCGACTGACCCGCCACGGCCCTTCCGTCGGCGTCGCGTGGCCTCCGCGCACCGGTCTCCCAGCGCCCCGTGCCGATCCTTGTCGCAGTCCGTATGCCGCTCGCACGGGAACCGCCACGATGATCCGTCTGGCGGGACCTCCGGTCAGCGGAGACGGGACCCGGACCGCCCGACGGGCAGATGGCGGCGCGGCGGCATCCGCGGCCCACGTCTGGGCCGCATCGCGCCGCTGAGCTCGAGCAGTCGCTGCACCCGATAACGGTGTCCGGCATAGGGTTCGAGCAATTCGGCCAGCCCGTCGTCGTCCACTTCCTGCCCGGTGAGTGCCCACCCGACGTCCTTGGCCACGTGGTAGTCGCCGAAGCTGACCGCGTCGGCGTCACCGAGCGCCCGTTGGGCCACCTCGGCGGTCGTCCACACCCCGACGCCCGGCACCGCCCGCAGCCGCCGCCGGGCCGAGACCCGGTCGAGGTCCACGCACTCCTCGAGCCGCCCGGCGGCCCTGACCGAGCGCACCACCGTCGCAGAGCGGGCCCCGTCGACACCGGCCTGCAACCAGGCCCACGACGGGATCCGCCCCCACGTCACTGCCGCCGGGGCCACCCAGAGCCGGCCCTCCGCCCCCGGAGCGGGTTCCCCGTGCCGGCGGACGAGGCGGCGCCAGGCCGAGTAGGCCTCCTGCCCGGTGACCTTCTGCTCCAGCACCGTCGGGACGAGCGCCTCGACCACCAACCCGGTCCGCGGCACCCTCCAGCCGGAGAACATCCGGCCCGCCGCCACGACGCGCGGGTGGCGGGGCACGAACCCCGACACGTCGTCGCCCGCCCCGAGCAACGCCGGAAGGGAGTCGAGCAGCCAGGTGGCGCCGGGACCCCACGCACTCGCGGCGACCTCCCCCAGAGCGGGCCGGCTCGAGAGCCGCAGGGTGGCCGGGCCCTCCGGTGTGCGCACACCCCTCCAGAGGGTGCCGTCCGGGTCGACGCGCCAGGTCGGGTCGTGGGCACCACGCCGCAGCGGACCCAGGGTGGCGAGCACGTCGACCGGCCGCCCCGGGACCCAGGTGCGGCGGCGCACCTCGGCGACGTCAGGCATGCCACGAGGATGCCATCTGCACCGGACGGACGGGCAACCGCGCCTGCGACCTACGCTGGCCCCGTGCCCACCCCAGCCTCCGTCCTCGCCGACCTGCTCACGTCGGATCCCACGCGTCCGCGCCTGACCTTCTACGACGACACGGAAGGCCCCACCCGCGGGGAGCGGATCGAGCTGTCGGCCAAGGTGATCGCCAACTGGGTCGCCAAGGCAGCGAACGCCCTGCAGGACGAGTTCGACGCCGGCCCCGGCAGCACCGTGGCGCTCTCCCTCCCGCTGGCCCACTGGCGCGCCGTCTACTGGGCCCTCGCCACCTGGTCGGTCGGCGCCACCCTCAGCACCGACCTCGACCTGCCGCACGACGTGCTGGTCACCGACGACGACCAGGCCAGCACCGACGCCGACCTGGTGGTCGTGACCCTCCCGGCGCTGGCCCGCGCACACCCGGGGCCTCTGCCCGCCGGCGCGATGGACGAGGCCCGCGAGCTGTCCACGTATGGCGACCGGTTCAGCCCGTACGCCGAGGCGCCACCCGCGCAGGTGGCGTGGGCAGGCAGGGGCGCCGATGGGCGCGGTGAGCACACGGCATACGACACGGTGGTGCGTGAGCGGGACTGGCCGGCCGGGGCGCGCGTCAATCTCGACGGGTCGTCACCCGAGGTGCTGCTCGACGCGCTGTCCGCCTGGGCGGCGGGCGGCTCGGTGGTGCTGGTGCGCTCCCCCGATCCCGCGTTGATGCCGGACCGGCTCGCCGCGGAGGGCGTCACGCTCGACCTGGTCGGCTGACCGGCTCGCCCGGCCGCTGCGACCCTGGTGGTCGGCGGCGGCTCGCGGGCTCGTGGGAGCAGCCGTCACGAGCAGTTCGGGCGACACTGCCGTTGCAGGAGCGCCTCGACGAACACCGTCCGGATGTCGCGCGGGTCCTTGGCCACGAACGCCTCACCCTGGGTCCATCCGGCGATCTTCGACAGGGCCCTGGTGTCGGCTGTCGGCCCCATGGCCACCGTGATCACGACCACCGGGCGATGCGGATCCGCCACCTGGCGCAACCGCTGGTGCAACGCGCCGAGGGTGAGCCCGCCGGAAGGGTCGTCGTTCCAGCCGTCGGTGAGGATCACCACGGAGTTGACCCGGTGCGGGTCGTAGCCGTGCTGCACCGAACGGTAGGCGGCGAGCACGGTGTCGTAGAGCGCCGTGTCGCCCGTGGTGTCGGCCGGCAGCCCGCGAGCCGCGGCCAGGATGACGTCGCGATGGGTCTTCCCGGACCGGACCGCGTCGAGCCGCTCGATGGGCGACAGCTCCCTCCAGTCCTGGCCGCCCGGCCCGCGATGCGTGGAGAACTCCCACAGTCCGACCTGCGAACTCGGAGGGAAGACCTGCATGGCCTCCGCCGCCGAACCGGCGGCCAGCTGGATCCGGGTCCGGTCACCCGCGCTGTGGTCCATCGAGCCGGAGACATCGATCACCGCGAGCATGCGCATGTCGGTCCGCACGCTGTCCCAGGCCGCGAGCACCCCGGTCGCTGCGGCGGCGGTCGGGTGGGCGCGAACCTTCGGTGAGGCGGGGACGCCGGCCAGCCCAGGACCCGAGGAGTCCGGGCCAACACGGAAACCCGCCACCTGCAGGGCCTTCGTGCCCTCGCTCGAGGTGAGCGCCTGGCGCAGCCGGGATCCGGCGGCCTCGACCGCCGGAGATCGTCCGGGCAGCTGGACGAACGGGTAGTCGAACGACGCGGTCCCCTCCGCGGGCACGACCGCCCGCATCCGGGCACCGGGGTGCGCCGCAAGATGGCTCGCCACAGCCTGCTCGCTCGTCGGGAAGACCACGGCCAGCTTCGTGCCGCTCGCCGCGAAGAGCTGCCCGTCGCTCGGCGCGCTGGTGCGCGACAGCCGGATCATCGCGGCGCCGAGAGCCTTCTGGGCCGCTGCCCCGTCACCGACGACCGACCGGGCCGTCAGCAGGGCCAGCATCCCTGACGTGTCGCGCCCCGGGTCGCCGACGCGGACCGGCACGGACGCGGACAGCAGAGATCCCCAGGCCACATTGCCGTCGCCGGCCAACCGGTCGGCCAGGCCGCCGGGGACCGCGAGCACCAGCGGGCTGTACGCCACGTCGCCATCGGAGGTGAGCGGCGCCGTCGAGGTTCCTGCCTCGGCGTTCGCCCGGTCCACCCACAGCGACGAGTCAGGGATCCACACGTCGGGTGCGGCGGCGTCGTCCTCACTCACCTGGAGGAGCACCGTGGCCGGGTCCGGCGTGCTCACCTGGTAGTCGGCGCACGCGCCGTCCAGGGCAGCGGCGCCCTGGTCCACCAGCTCCCGGACGACCCGGGCCATCGCTTCGGTCGTCGCGACGCGCACGGTGGTCGGGGACGAGCAGGACGTCGTCGCTCCGGAAGGTCGAGAGGTCCCCCCGGTGGTCGCCGTGATTCTCGCCGGGTCAGCACCGCCGGGGGCGCCAGCGGTCCCGACCCCGGACTGACGGTCGCCACCGAGCACGGTCACGCCCGTCACGGCCAGGGCGGCCACGACCACCAACGCCAGAACGACCCCAAGTGCCCGTATGCGCCCCCGCGGTCTCTCATGGGATCCGTGTCGTCCTGTCATGGACCGCTCTTTTCGCCGGCGCGGGCAGCGCTGCCACTCGCACGACCTCGGGGACCACGTCCCGCCGAACATCACGACGATAGAGTCCCGCCATGGACAAAGTGGTCAGTTCTGCCAGAGAGGCCGTCGAGGGGATCGTCGACGGCTCGTCCCTGGCGGTGGGAGGGTTCGGGTTGTGTGGCATTCCGAGCGTGCTCATCGCCGAGATCCACGACCTGGGGGTGAAGGATCTCGAGGCCATCTCCAACAACTGTGGGGTGGACGACTGGGGGCTGGGGGTGCTGCTGAAGGCCAAGCGGATCAGCCGGATGGTGGCGTCCTACGTCGGGGAGAACAAGGAGTTCGAACGGCAGTACCTGCACGGTGAGCTGGAGCTGGAGCTGACACCGCAGGGCACGCTGGCCGAGAAGCTGCGCGCCGGAGGCGCCGGCATCCCGGCCTTCTACACGGTCACCGGCGCCGGGACCCAGGTCGCTGAGGGCGGGCTGCCCTGGCGCTACTCCCCTGACGGCGCGGTCGCGGTCGCGTCGCCGAAGAAGGAGACCAAGACGTTCACCGTCGACGGCGAGGACAAGCAGTTCGTGCTGGAGCGGGCCATCGCGGCCGACTTCGGCCTGGTCCGCGCGTGGAAGGGCGACCGGCACGGCAACCTCGTCTTCCGGCAGAGCGCGCGCAACTTCAACCCGCTCGCGGCGATGTCCGGCAGGGTCACGATCGCCGAGGTCGAGCAGCTGGTCGAGCCCGGAGAGCTGGACGCCGACGCGGTCCACCTGCCGGGCATCTACGTCCAGCGCGTGCTGCCGCTGACCCCCGAGCAGGCCGCCGAGAAGCGGATCGAGCGCCGCACCGTCCGTCCCCGAGGCACCGAAGCCGCCCCCGCGGGCGCCGGCGCCGGGTCCGAGAGCAAGGAGGCCTGAACATGGCACTGACCCGTCAGGAGATGGCCGCCCGCGCGGCCCGCGAGCTGTCCGACGGCGCCTACGTCAACCTCGGCATCGGCCTGCCGACCCTGGTGCCCAACTACGTGCCCGACGACGTCGAGATCGTGCTCCAGTCGGAGAACGGCATCCTCGGCGTCGGCGCCTACCCGATCGAGGGCGAGGAGGACCCCGACCTGATCAACGCCGGCAAGGAGACGGTCACCCTGCGCAAGGGCGCGTCCTTCTTCGACTCGGCCACCAGCTTCGGCATGATCCGTGGCGGCAAGGTCGACTCCGCGATCCTCGGTGCCATGCAGGTCTCGGCCGCCGGTGACATCGCCAACTGGATGATTCCCGGCAAGATGGTCAAGGGCATGGGCGGGGCGATGGACCTGGTGCACGGCGCCAAGAAGGTCATCGTGCTGATGGAGCACACCGCCAAGGACGGCTCCTACAAGATCGTGAACGACTGCTCGCTGCCCTACACCGGGCGCGGAGTCGTGCAGCGGATCATCACCGACCTCGCCGTCATCGACGTCACCGAGTCCGGGCTGGTGCTGCGCGAGCTCGCCGAGGGCGTCAGCGAGGACGAGGTGCGCGACAAGACCGAGCCCGAGCTCACCGTCGAACTGCTCTGACTCCCGAGCCTCCATTATTGGCAAGGCATCGGCGCAGGATCGCAACCCGCGCTGGCACTACCCGACCGGAACACCACGACACGCCGGTATGGCGGCAGGTCACCACACCAGTGTCAGCGCGACTTGCGATTCCGTCACGTCGGCACGCCGCTCACTGGCTCTTTGCGCCACTGCAACCAGACACCGCGTCCAGCGCGACCAGACACCGAGTCGCCATGGCCGGCCCGGCGTCAAGCCATGCTGGCAAAGGTCGGCCAAACCGGCGGTATGGCGCCCGCGAGCCCAGGTTTGCCAGCGTGGCTCGACGGCCCGGTCAGGTGCGCAGGGCCCCGGGGCTCCCGAGGGACTCCCGGGCAGCCTCGACGATCGACCGGCGGGCCAGGCCCCGCCCGTCACTCGGCCGGCCCCCGTGCAGCACGGCCTCGGCAAAGGCCTCCCCGTCCAGAGCGCTGAGCTCCACTCCGACGGGCCGTGCCGCGGTGTCGCTGGCGACGACCCGGGTTCCTGCCGCGAGTGCCTCCCGCACGATGAGCGCGTCGCCGTCCCACCAGGTCGGGCGCAGGAAGACGGCCGAGCGAGCCAGCGCGTCAGCCACCTCGTGCGGGGAGAGGTTGAACGACCAGCGCACCCAGGGCAGCTCCTCCACCCGGCGGCGCAGCGTCGCCAGCCGTGGGGTCTCGTCGCCGTAGGCCAGCATCCACAGCCGAAGTTCGGGCCGCGACTGACGAGCCAGCGCCACCGCCTCGAAGGCGACCTCCGCCCCGTAGTGCTCCTGCCCCGAGTTGGTAGCGACCGTGATCAGGTCGGGCTCGCGTGGCCCGACTCCATCGTCCGGGGGCAGCGCCACGAAGGGTGACACCACCCGCACCCGCTCCCGCAGGCCGGCCGGCAGCAGGCCACCGATCTCGTCGTTCACCGCCCAGAGCTCGTCATAGGCGTGCAACGCGACCCGCAGCAGCCGGCCGCGCCATCTCCCCGCCGTCTCGACCTGGCGTCGGGTCGACCCGGAGTGCAGGACCAGGACGGTGCGCCCGGGCAGCATCCCGAAGAGCGGGCCGAGGACGATCGCGCGCCAGAGCCGGGTGATGTGGAACAGGTGCAGGCTGCTGCGCCCCCAGATCCGCGGCAGCATCCGCACGGCGTCGCGCGCCGATGCGGTGTTGACGCGGCTGACCGGGACGCCGTCGTCCGCCAGCGCCGCGCTGAGGTCCTCGACGCAACGCCTCACGCCCCCGACCGGACCCGGCACCTGCGCCCACTGGAAGAGCCTCCCGCCCACGGTCAGTCCAACCGCGAGCTGGTCAGGACCGCGAGCAGGTGCCCGAGCGCGGTGATGAAGGCCAGCGGCACGAGCACGAGAAGCAGCACGTGGGTGCCGCCGAGGTCGCCCCGCACGGCGTCGACGATCCCTGCCACGAGGAGCAGCAGCGAGAACTCAACGGCGACGAAGGCGCGGAAGATCGGCAGGTAGCCGAACAGGCGACGCACCCGGGCCAGCCCACTCACCTTGGAGCGAGCAGTCGCGGCCACGTCGTCCAGCATCGGCCGGCCGGTCTTGGCCCGGGAGACGTGGACCAGGTCGGTGAACGCCTTGTTGAGCAGCACCACCACGGCCACGACCAGGCCGAGCACGGTCCAGCCCCCGACCTCGAGGGGGTGTGCGAGGTCGTAGCCGTCGGCCCTCAGGCCGAGAGCGATCGGCAGGCTGCCCTCGGTCAGGTAGTGCCCGACGCGGTCGAGGTAGATCCCGGCGGGCGAGAAGTGCTGCCGCCACCGGGCCACCTCCCCGTCACTGCAGTCGAGCAGGATCTGCAGCTGCATCGCGACGACGACCAGCACCGGGCCAACCACTCCCGGCAGGAGCGCGAGGTAGGCCCCGACCAGCCCGACCACGATCATCAGCCAGGTCACGCCGTTGGCGCTGAGGTGCGTCGGGAGCAACCAGCGGGTCACCCGGATGCTCAGGTGGCGCAGGTAGAGCGTCCCGGCCCAGTGCTCTGCGTTGTAGCGGGCCATGTGGGCCACCGGTTGCCCCACCGACCGCAACAGCTCCAGCGAGGGGTGGTCGTCGTCCGGGTCGTGCGTGGGTCGGTCCGTGGAAGCGGACGTCACGGTGTCCCTGCCATCGCCGCCTCGGTCACCGCTCGCTGCCGGGCCGCCGCGCGTCGCCAGCCCAGCACGGAGTCGACAGCGTAGACGACGGCGAGGACGGCCGCCCCGATCCACAGCACGAGCGACAGCAGCTCCGGCGCGAGGAAGGCGACCAACAGCAGCCCGACGACCCGGCCGTCGACACCGAGGGTGGCCAAAGCCACCCAGCCGGCACCACCCTCTCCGGTCTCACGCAGGCGGTAGACGACGTCGTAACGGTGGTAGGCCACCACGGCGAGCCAGAGGTAGGCCGCTCCGCGTGCCCCCTCCGGCACGACCGCGACGGTCACCGAGCCCACGACCAGCGCCTCGGCGAGCCAGAGGACCGACGGCAGCTGCCAGCCCAGCGGGTCGCTCACCGGGGGCCGCGCCGCCGCCCCGAGGACCACCATGACCGGAATTCCCACGACCAGGGCGATGAGGACCTGGTGCTGCGTCGCGGCGACGATCACGGCGACGTAGAGGGCCGCCGCCGCGGCGAGCCCACCGACCACCGGCATGCTCGAGATCCGACCCACGACGCGTGCCAGCGGACCGAGGTCCATCTGGTGGTCGAGGTCGCTCCAGCGCCCGGTGCCGGGCAGCAGGTCGTCGGTGATGCCGTCCCTGCCCCAGACGGCCTTGACGGTGCGCCCACCCTGGGTCCACACCAACGCGATGGCCATCGCGGCGATCACGGCCCACAGCACGACGAGCGGCCGGAACGTCAACAGGCCCAAGGAGATCAACAGGTAGCGCTCTGCGATCGGGAAGTGGATGACCTTCTTGACGGCGTGGACCGTCGCGTCCCTGCGTGTCGGCGCGGAGGCGAACGCCGTCGTCGCGCCCTCCGATCCCCCGTCCCGCTCCTGCGTGAGGGGTATGACGTCCGGCCGGCTCGCGCGCAGCGGGCGCAGCCGGTCGACATACGCGTAGTCCTCGAGGTGGCGGAAGGTGACCAGGATCATCGCCGCTCCGGCCACGACCCAGCCAGGAGCACCGTGCCGCACGGCCACGAAGGCCAGGGCCGCGAACATCGCGTACTCCTTGACCCGGTCTCCGACCCCGTCGAGCCAGGCACCGAAGGCACTGAACCGGCGGGTGAACCGGGCGATCTCCCCGTCGACGCAGTCGACGACGAGCGCCACCTGCAGCAGGACCGCGGCGACGATCCACAGCCAGCGGTTGTCCGTGGTCACCAGTCCAGCAGCGAGCAGGCCGATCGTGAGGCTCGCGACGCTGACCAGGTTGGGGGTCCAGCCGCGGCCCAGCCCGAAGCGGGTCACCCGCCGCGACATCGGTCGGATGGCGCGGGTCGACAGGTATCCGTCACCGCCACGGGACGCGCCACGCAGCCGCTGCTCCCATGCGCTGCCCGGATGGCCCTGGGCGAAGGCGCCGGCTCGCCGCCACGTGAACGGGCCGAGCTCACGGTTGCGCAGCCGCAGTCCGCCCCGCACCAGAGCCAGCACGGCCAGGGCGAAGGTGTCGCGGGCCTCACCCGGGTCGACGCGGCCACCGGCCGACTGCCAGAGCTCGGCGGCACGCTCACGGTCCTGGGCGTCGATGCGGACGAGGCCGGTGAGGGCGTGGTCGGGTCCGGTCACCTCGTGCACGTCAGTGCCGAGCGACTCCAGGGCCGCGGCGTCTGCTCCGACCCTGACCGGTATGACGTGCGGCAACCCCTCGGTCACCGCTTCCGGCCGGATCGTCTGGGCCGCGGTGCCCGACCCGGGGCGGTCGAGCAGGTCGAGCAGTGCGGGCAGCTCGAGCTCGACGTCGCCACCGATGAGCACCAAGGGTCGACGCAGGTCGGCACGGGCAAGGCTGACCAGGTCCAGGACACCAGCCGCTCCGGGCTCCTCGATGGTGACCGGCTCGCGCAACGACAGGTCGGCGAGCGCCTGCCGCAGGACCGGTGTCAGGCCACCGCCCAGGACCACGACGTCGGCGCCGGCCGACCAGCCGTGCACCGCTCGTGCGTCCTCGTCACCGACGAGCACGACGTCGACGCCAGCCACCACACCGTCCTCCACACCCTTCGCCCGGCCCCCGGTGCCCGTGCCGCCGACGGTGTCCTTCGTGTGCAACGTGCTCACGAGGTCGCGTCCGCCGCGCCGTTCGGGGACCCGTTGCCGCACGTCCGCACCGTCCCGGTATCCACGGCGCCACGCTACCCGAGGGTGCCTCGCTTCCCTCGCATCCACGGGCTGGGGTGCGTCTCGCGTGTGGCGCCCCGGCACACCCGCCGGAGCGGTCGGCATACCGGATCGGCCAGCCTCCTGCGTTATGCTCACACGCGCCGTGGGACGACGCGGCGGCACGCCCCGTCACGGTGTGTCTTCACCCCATCGAGGAGCGCTGCATTGGCCGATCGTGCCGCGGGCAGGCCCGCGATCGGTGATCCGCCGCCGGTCCTCAGCTCCGAGGAGGCCGCCGAGCTCGCCCGGCGCCACGGGCTGCGTCAGGTGGGCATCCGCCCGACGCTGCGCCAGTACCTCGCCGACACGTGGCAGATGCGCCGGTTCCTGCTGACGCTCTCCTCCGCCGAGTCCTACGCCAAGAACCAGAACAACCACCTGGGCCAGTTGTGGGCGGTGCTCAATCCGCTGCTGCTCGTCGCGTCCTACTTCTTCATCTTCGGATTCCTGATCAACACTTCCAAGGGTGTGGACAACTACCTGGCCTTCCTGGCCATCGGCATCTTCCTGTTCGGGTCGACCGCGGCCAGCCTCACCAAGGGCTGCCGGGCGATCATCGGCAACCTCGGGCTGATCCGCGCGCTGCGCTTCCCACGGTGTGTGCTGCCCCTGTCGGTGTCGCTGACGGAGTTCATCAGCAACGTGCCCGCGTTCGGCGTGCTGTTGGTGCTCATGCTCGTGACGGGTGAGCCACCGAGTGTGGCCTGGCTGTTCTTCCCCGTCGCGCTGATCATCCACAGCCTGGTCAACACCGGGATGGTGCTGTTTGCGGCGCGCATGGTCAACGGGTCCCGCGACCTGGCCAACCTGGTCAACATGGTCGTCCGGCTGCTTCGCTACGTCTCCGGCGTCTTCTTCTCGATCGACCACTACACCCAGGGACACGAGGCCTTGGCGGCTGTGCTCAGCTACCAGCCCTTCGCGCTCGGACTCACCCTGCCCCGCGAGGCCCTGCTCAGTGAGACGGCGGTCCACCCGTTGAACTGGCTCGTCGGGCTGGCCTGGGCCATCCTGCTCCCCGTGGGCGGGATGATCTTCTTCTGGCGGGGGGAGTCGACCTATGGCCGAGGTTGACCGGCCGGTCGGCTCCACCGGGGAGCAGGAGCAGCGCGGGTCCGAGCAGGCCGTCCCTGCCGTGATCGTCTCGCACATCGACATCGTCTACCGGGTGTTCGGCGCCAAGCGCCGCGGCGTGGCCTCCTCCCAGGCCCAGTCGAGTGTGGTGCGCCGCGCGCTCAACCGCGGTCGCCCGGTTTCGGGCACGCGGGACGTCCGCGCGATCCAGGACGTGTCGTTCGTCGCGGACCACGGCGAGTCCATCGGCATCATCGGTCGCAACGGCTCCGGCAAGAGCACCCTGCTGCGTGGCGTCGCCGGCCTGCTGCCACCCACGAAGGGCGAGGTCTACCTCAACGGCACCGCCTCGCTGCTCGGCGTCAACGCCGTGCTGATGAGCTCGCTCACCGGCGAGCGCAACGTGATGATCGGCGGCCTGGCCCTCGGCCTCACGCCGGCCCAGGTGCGTGACCGGTATGACGAGATCGTCGAGTTCTCGGGGATCGGCGAGTTCATCAACCTGCCGATGTCCGCCTACTCCTCGGGCATGGGGGCACGGCTCCGGTTCGCCATCTCGACGGCAGCGGTGCCCGACGTGCTGATGGTCGACGAGGCCCTCGCCACCGGCGACGCGGACTTCCGGGCCCGCAGCCAGAAGCGGATCGAGCAGATCCGCGAACAGGCCGGGACGGTCTTCCTGGTGAGCCACTCCAACAAGACCATCACGCAGATGTGCGACCGCGCCCTGTGGCTCGAGCGCGGCCGGCTCGTGATGGACGGTCCGTCCGAGGAGGTCGTCGAGGCCTACCGCGAGCACTTCGCCTCCCGACGGCCCGGCGGCGCCCAGCCCGGCCGCGGCGGACAGATCGGTCGCCCCCGCAAGACCAAGGGTCACAAGGGTGGCAAGAGCGGAAAGGCGGGCAGGGGGGCCGAAGGCGGCCAGAAGCCTGCCGGCGAACGGGAGGCGGCAAACCAGCGGGAGCAGCTGCCCGAGTCCGCGATCCGCGAGTGGCCCTGACGTCCCCGACCGGGTAGGGGCGGGTCAGAAGGTCTCGGGCTTGAGCCTTCGCGGGCTGGTCAGGAAGCCCCAGCCCCAGCAGCCGTGCATGACGGCGAGCACCGGAGGCACCCGCACCCGAGTGGCGAGCGGTTCGCCCCGAGCGGCGAGCAGACCACCGACGGTGACTGACACGGCATACCCCGCGGGCAGCAGCCACAGGGGCCACCACACGAAACCTCCGACCGTGCCGCTGGCGACGAGCACCAGGGCGGTCGGCGGGGCCAGGTAGCGCAGGTTGATCGAGTCGGTGTGCAGCCGTGACACGACCCGGCGCCACCGGCCGTAGTCGCGGTACTGCCTGGCCAGGGTGCGCACGCTGGCGCGCGGCCGGTAGGTGACGGTGAGGTCGGGAGTGAACCAGATCAGGCCACCGGCGCGCCGGATCCGATAGTTCATCTCCCAGTCCTGGGCCCGGCTGAAGTGGGTGTTGTAGCCGCCGACGCGGCGCAGCCACTCCCGCCGGAAGACCCCCAGGTAGACGGTGTCGGCCTCGCCCGGCTGTCCGCCGATGTGGAACCTCGCGCCGCCCACGCCGATCCGGGAGGTCATCGCGACCGCGACAGCGCACTCGAACGGCGTCTCGCCGTGGGCCTGCATGATGCCGCCGACGTTGGCCGCCCCGGTCTCGTGCAGCAGGGCGATCGCCTTGGCGATGTAACCCGGGGAGAGGATGCCGTGCCCGTCCACCCGCACGACGATGTCGTGACGCGCCTCCGCGATGGCGGCGTTCAGGCCGTCCGGAGTGCGCCCGCTGGGGTTGTCGACCACGCGCACTCTCGGGTCGGCGGCCGCGAGGGAGGCCGCGACCTCGGGCGTCCGGTCGGTGCAGGGTCCAACAGCCAGGATCACCTCCATCTCGCCCGGGTGGTCCTGGGCAAGGATGGCGGCGACCGCATCGGCCAGGTGCTGCTCCTCGTCCAGGATCGGCATGACCACCGAGACGGCCGACTCCGGCGCGGGCGGTGGCGGTTCGGGCGGCAACGGTGGTCCTCGCGGAGGTGACGGTCGGGTCGCGGTCAGGCTACCGGTGCCGGGCCGGACCGACGCGCACGACACGGACCGTTCGGGGACCACGTGCACGGCTGGACCCAGACGACTCCTTTACCCTGTTGCGGTGCCTCAGGACTTCGAAGACGGCGTAGACCGCTCCCGCCAGATCCCGCAGGGCAACCGGCCGGGATCGCGCGCTCCCCGCTCGCAGGCTCCTGACCCGGCCGACGGCGACGTGATCCGGGTGGACACGAGGCGTTCCACCGCCCGCCCGATCCCGACGCGCAAGATCCGCACCGACCGGCCCTCACCAGCTCCCGCCGGCCCCGGCGGCCCGACCGGTCCGTCCGGCACCGGTGGTGGTGGCGGTCGGCCGCCGCGGCGCCACCGCAAGCTGCGTCTCACCCTCACGATCGTCGTGCTGGTGCTGATCGCCTGGATCGGGTCGCTGGTCTGGGCCGGCACGAGCGCCTGGAACCACGTCGCCAAGGTGGCGGCCGAACCCCTCAGCAAGGACCGCCCGGCCCAGGGGTCGGGTCGCAACTACCTGCTCGTCGGTTCCGACAGCCGCGAGGGGCTCACCAAGGCGCAGAAGAAGGAGTACACCACGGGCAACGCGGCCGGCGGTCGCACCGACTCCATCATGCTCGTCCACCTGCCCGACAGCGGTGACCCGACGCTGGTCTCGATCCCTCGGGACAGCTACGTGCCGATCCGGCGCTACCAGGACAACAAGATCAACGCGGCCTTCTCCTTCGGCGGGCCCTCGCTGCTCATCGACACCGTCGAGCAGACCACCGGCCTGCGGATCGACGGTTACATCCAGGTCGGGTTCGCCGGGTTCAGCGGGGTCGTGGACAGCCTGGGCGGGGTGCGGATGTGCCTCCCGCACCCGATGAACGACAAGAAGGCCGGCATCAACCTCCCGAAGGGCTGTCAGGTGCTGAACGGCAAGAACGCCCTCGGTTACGTCCGGGCCCGGTACTCCGACCCGCTCGGTGACCTCGGCCGGGTGCAGCGGCAGCGGCAGTTTCTCGGCGCCCTGATGAGCAAGGCGGCGTCACCGGCCAACGTGCTGCTGCCGTGGCGTCTGCACCGGATCGGCTCCGCGGGAGCCAAGGGGCTGACCATCGACAAGAACGACTCGCCCTGGGAGGTCGCGAAGGTGCTGCTGGCCGTCCGCAAGGTGTCCCAGGGCCATGGCCAGTCGCTCACCATCCCCCTGTCCGACGTCAACCTGCAGACCCACGCGGGCAGCGCCGTGAAGTGGGACCACGACAAGGCGCTCGCGCTGTTCAAGGCGCTGCGCACGGACCAGCCACTGAGCGTCCAGCCGTGAGGCCCCTGCGTATGGCGAGTGGTCCGGCCGGGGGCCCGCGGTTGAGGGGCAGCCAGACGGCATACCGCAGAGCTGGGTTGTCCCTTCCAGTAACAGCATCCGACCGGTAGGGTGCGAGGCCACGACGGCCGGAGGTTGACTGTGAGCGCTCGGAAGACCCTTCTGTCCTGGCCGGTGGTGCGTCAGCTCACCGGCACCGACCCGCTTGGCCGAGGCGCCGCGGCGCAGTCGCAGAAGACCCGCGACTGGACCGCACGCACCGAGACGGCAGACCGTGTGGTGCAGAGCGTCTGCCCCTACTGCGCGGTCGGGTGCGGCCAGCGCGTGTACGTCAAGGACGAGAAGGTCATCCAGATCGAGGGCGACCCCGACTCGCCGGTGTCCCGCGGCCGCCTGTGCCCCAAGGGCTCGGCCAGCGAGCAGCTCGTCAACGCCCCCGGCCGCCAGCGCTACATGCTCTATCGGCGGCCCCACGGCACGGACTGGGAGCGGATCGACCTCGAGACCGCGACCGACATGGTGGCCGACCGGGTGGTCGCGAGCCGGGCGGCCCAGTGGCAGGACGTCGACCAGGAGGGGCACGCGCTGCGGCGCACGATGGGGATCGCAGCGCTCGGCGGCGCGACCCTCGACAACGAGGAGAACTACCTCATCAAGAAGCTGTTCACCGCGATGGGGGCGATCCAGATCGAGAACCAGGCGCGTATATGACACAGCGCCACCGTCCCCAGTCTGGGGACCTCGTTCGGACGCGGCGGTGCCACGACCTTTCAGCAGGACCTGCAGAACTCTGACTGCATCGTCATCCAGGGTTCCAACATGGCCGAGTGCCACCCGGTGGGTTTCCAGTGGGTGATGGAGGCAAAGGCACGGGGCGCCAGGGTCATCCACGTCGACCCGCGCTTCACCCGCACCTCGGCGATGGCCGACCAGCACGTGCCGCTGCGTGCCGGCAGTGACATCGTCTTCCTCGGCGCGATCATCAACTACGTCCTCACGAACGAGTTGTACTTCCACGACTACGTGCTCTCCTACACCAACGCTGCGACGCTGGTCAGCGAGGACTTCCGCGACGTCGACGACCTCGACGGCGTGTTCTCCGGCTACGACCCCCAGAGCGGCAGCTACGACCCGACCTCCTGGGCCTACGAGGACGTCGCCGAGCCCGCGGCGGCCGGGACCGATCGCCAGGCGCCTGCCGAGCACGAGGAGTCGGCGGGCCACGCGACAGGAAGCCAGGGTGCGTCGGAGGAGGGCGCTGCCCACGTGCACCGCGACGAGACGCTGCAGCACCCCCGGTGCGTGCTCCAGATCCTCAAGCGGCACTACTCGCGCTACACCCCCGAGATGGTCGAGCGGATGTGCGGGGTTTCGCAGGAGGACTTCCTGGCGGTCTGCGAGGCGGTGACGGCCAACAGCGGACGCGACCGCACCACCGCCTTCGTCTACTCGGTCGGCTGGACCCAGCACACTGTGGGCGTCCAGTACATCCGTGGCGCCGCCATCCTCCAGCTGCTGCTGGGCAACATGGGCCGGCCGGGTGGCGGCATCCTGGCGCTGCGCGGACACGCGAGCATCCAGGGCTCCACCGACATCCCGACCCTCTTCGACATCCTGCCGGGCTACCTGCCGATGCCGAAGGCCGGCAACAGCGACACCCTCGAGGACTACCTCGGCCGGATCTCCACCTCGTCCCAGAAGGGTTTCTGGAGCGATGCCCGGTCGTATGCCGTGAGCCTGCTCAAGGCGTGGTGGGGCGAGAAGGCGACCGCCGACAACGACTTCTGCTACGACTACCTCCCGGCCCTCACCGGCGACCACGGCACCTACCAGACCGTGATGGACATGATCGCCGAGAAGGTCGAGGGCTACTTCCTGCTGGGGCAGAACCCGGCGGTGGGGTCTGCCCACGGACGGATGCAACGCCTCGGCATGTCGCACCTCAAGTGGCTGGTCGTGCGCGACTTCAACCTGATCGAGTCCGCCACCTTCTGGAAGGAGGGGCCGGAGATCGCGACCGGCGAGATGCGCACCGAGGACATCGGCACCGAGGTGTTCTTCTTCCCGGCGGCCTCCCACGTGGAGAAGGACGGCACCTTCACCCAGACCCAGCGGATGCTGCAGTGGCACCACCAGGCGGTCGAGCCGCCGGGTGACTGCCGGAGCGAGCTCGACTTCTTCTACCTGCTGGGCCAGAAGGTCCGCGAGCGCCTGGCCGACTCGACCGACGAGCGGGACCGTCCGCTGCTCGACCTCACCTGGGACTATGACCGCGAGGACGGCCGGCCCGGCGCGTCCGCCGACGCCGTGCTGCGCGAGATCAACGGCTGGGAGCTGACCGGCCCCGACCACAACGAGCGCGGCGACATGCTGTCCAGCTTCACCCAGATGAAGCCGGACGGCACGACAGCCGGCGGCTGCTGGATCTACACCGGCGTCTACGCCGACGGCATCAACCACTCGGCCTCGAAGAAGCCCGGCTCCGAGCAGTCCTGGGTCGCGCTCGAGTGGGGCTGGTCGTGGCCCGCCAACCGGCGCATCCTCTACAACCGCGCCTCCGCCGACCCCGACGGCAAGCCGTGGAGCGAGCGCAAGGCCTACGTGTGGTGGGACGAGGAGGCAGGCAGCTGGACCGGCCACGACGTGCCCGACTTCCCCAAGACCAAGGCGCCGTCCTTCCGCCCGGAGCCCGGCACCCCGGGGCCGGCCGGTCTGGCGGGCGACGACCCCTTCATCATGCAGGCCGACGGCAAGGGCTGGCTGTACGTACCCAAGGGGCTGCTCGACGGGCCGCTGCCGGCCCACTACGAGCCGCAGGAGTCGCCGGTGCGCAACCCGTTCTACAGCCAGCAGTCGAACCCGACCCGGCAGGTCTTCAAGCGCAAGGACAACCTGTCCAACCCCTCGGCCGGCGCCCCCGGTTCCGACGTCTTCCCCTACGTGTTCACCACCTACCGGCTCACCGAGCACCACACGGCCGGGGGGATGAGCCGCTGGTCGGGCTACCTCGCCGAGCTCCAGCCGGAGTTCTTCTGCGAGGTCTCCCCCGAGCTGGCCCGCGAGCGCGGGCTGGACAACGGCGGGTGGGCGACCATCATCACGGCGCGCACCGCGATCGAGGCGCGGGTGCTGGTCACCGACCGGATCACCCCGCTGACCGTCGAGGGCAAGCGGATCCACCAGATCGGGCTGCCCTACCACTGGGGAGTCGGCGGGGGCGGCGCCCTCGTCAGCGGCGACAGCGCCAACGACCTGCTCGGGGTGACGCTGGACCCGAACGTGCACATCCAGGAGTCGAAGGCCTCCTCGTGCGACATCCAACCTGGCCGACGGCCGACCGGGCCAGCGCTGCTGCGACTGGTCGACACATACCGCAGCCGCGCGGGCATCACGGTCGAGACCAGCAACACGCTGCGCGGGGAGGCATGATGAAGAACAGTCTCTTCGGTCCCCTCGACCCCGCACCCGATGCGGGGTGGACCGATGCTCCGGCCCGCAAGGGCTTCCTGACCGACACGTCGATCTGCATCGGCTGCAAGGCGTGCGAGGTCGCGTGCAAGGAGTGGAACGCGATCCCGGCCGACTGGTCCGAGGGCCTGACCGGTGACTCCTACGACAACACCAGCGCCCTCGGCGCCAACACGTGGCGGCACGTGGCGTTCATCGAGCAACCCGCCGCTCCCCCAGCCCCTCCGCCGGTCGACCTCGGTATGCCGACCCTGCGCCCCGCGGACGAGGCTGCCGCTCCCGACGGAGCCGGCAGCCAGGACGGGAACAAGCCCGACTTTCGCTGGCTGATGTCCTCGGACGTCTGCAAGCACTGCACGCACGCCGCGTGCCTCGACGTCTGCCCGACCGGGTCGCTGTTCCGCAGCGAGTTCGGCACCGTCGTGGTGCAAGACGACATCTGCAACGGCTGTGGCTACTGCGTGCCGGCGTGTCCCTACGGCGTCATCGAGCGCCGCAACGGCCCGGAGGACGCGAAGAACGTCGGCATCGCCCAGAAGTGCACGCTGTGCTACGACCGCCTCGAGGCGGGCAACACCCCCGCGTGCGCCCAGGCGTGCCCGACCCAGTCGATCCAGTTCGGCGACGTCGACGAGCTGCGCGAGCGCGGTCGGGCGCGGGTGGAGCAGCTGCAGGCCCAGGGCGTCGAGGGAGCCCGGCTCTACGGCGACGACCCGAACGACGGTGTGGGCGGCACGGGCTCGATCTTCCTGCTGCTGGACGAGCCGGAGGTCTACGGCATGCCGCCGGACCCGGTGGTCACCACCCGTGACCTGCCCGACATGTTCCGCAAGGCCGGCATGGCGGCCCTCAGCCTGGCCGCCGGAGCCGCCCTGTCGTTCCTCGGGGGTCGTCGATGAGCACCCCCGGAGAGGCGCAGAACACCTTCGGCCGGTGGCCGGACGAGGAGGACCGGTTCGGCGGTCGCCGCCGCGGCGGGCAGGCCGGCAAGATGCTCCGGTCCGCCGGCGACGCGATCAGCCGCAGCTCGTGGCGGCGCCGCGAGGGCGGCGAACGGGCCGTCGTGCCGCCGGCGAAGTTCACGTCCTACTACGGGCTCCCGGTGGTCAAACCCTCGCCGTGGCAGAACGACATCCCCGCCTACTTCTTCTTCGGTGGCCTCGCGGCAGGTTCGTCCCTGCTGGCGGCCGGCGCCGACCTCACCGGCCGTGAGGCGCTGCGACGCGGCGGCCGCGTCGGCGCCCTCGGCGCGGTCGGGCTGAGCACCTTCTTCCTCATCCACGATCTCGGCAAGCCCAGCCGGTTCGTCAACATGCTGCGCGTGGTCCGGCTGACCTCACCGATGTCGGTGGGCAGCTGGATCCTCGCCGCCTACGGCCCGATGGCCGGCATGGCGGCCATCTCAGAGGTCACCGGTGGCCTGCTGCCGGGTCGGCTCGGCAGGCTGGTGTCCGCGCTCGGGCGTCCGGCCGGTCTGGGCGCAGCCCTGTTCGCTCCGCCGTTGGCGAGCTACACCGCGGTCCTCGTGGCGGACACGGCCACGCCTGCCTGGCACTCGGCATACCGCGAGCTTCCGTGGGTGTTCGCCGGATCCGCCGCGGCGGCCTCCGGTGGCCTGGGCATGGTCGCCAGCCCGCTGTCGCAGGCCGGCCCGGCACGTCGGATGGCGGTCGGTGGCGCCGTGCTCGACCTGGTCGCCGGCCAGCAGATGGAGCACTCCATGGGCCTCGCCGCCGAGACGCTGCACGAGGGGCGGGGCGGCACGTTGATGAAGCTGAGCCAGGGGCTGACCGTGGCGGGAGCCCTCGGAGCAGCCGTGCTCGGACGCCGCAGCCGGGTCGCTGCAGCGCTGTCCGGTGCGGCCCTGCTGGCCGGCTCGGCCTGCACCAGGTTCGCGATCTTCGAGGCCGGTCAGGCGTCGGCGAAGGACCCGAAGTACACCGTCGTCCCGCAGCGCGAACGACTGCAGCAGGCCGAGCAAGCAGCCCACTTCAGATAGCCCGACCCTTAAGGAGGGGACATGACCAGCAGCACGACCACGCCCACGGACAACCCGACCAAGGGCCGATGGTGGCTGGTTGCCGCCGCCCTCCTCCTGCAGTTCTCGATCGGCGCGGTCTATGCCTGGAGCGTCTTCAGCAAGGCGCTCGCCGACTCGGAGGCGTTCCACCTGACCAAGGTCGAGGCCTCGCTGCCGTTCACCGTGACGATCGGCATGATCTTCATCGGGTCCTACCTCGGTGGGCGGATCCAGGACAAGCAGGGACCCCGCATCGTCGCACTTGCCGGTGGCGTCATCTACGCCGTCGGCGTCGTGATCGCCTCGTTCGCCGCAGACCGGAGCCAGCTCTGGCTGCTCGTGCTCGGCTACGGCGTGATCAGCGGCTTCGGCCTCGGCTTCGCCTACATCGTGCCGATCGCCATGCTGCAGAAGTGGTTCCCCGACAAGCGGGGTCTGATCACCGGGCTTGCCGTGGGTGGTTTCGGCTTCGGTGCCGTGCTCACCTCGCCGATCGCCCAGGCGCTGATCAAGAACAACCAGGACGTGCCGACGAAGGTCTTCCTGCCCCTCGGGATCGGCTACCTCGTGCTCTCCCTCATCGGCGCCTCGTTCTTCCGCAACCCCCCGGAGGGCTACCACGTCCCGGGCTACTCACCCGCCACCACGGGACGCACCGTCGACAGCGGCAAGGACTACACCGAGAAGGAGGCGCTGCGCACGCCACAGTGGTACATGCTGACGGCGATCCTCACCCTCAACGTCACGGTGGGCATCGCGCTCATCGCCGAGGCCGCCGCCACCGCAACCTATGTCGCGGGTTACACCGCGGCCGGGGCGGCAGGGCTGGTCGGCGCGCTCGCGATCTTCAACGGCGGCGGACGGATCGTCTGGGCGGCGCTGTCGGACCGGATCGGACGGATGACCGCCTTCGCCTCGATGCTCGCGATCCAGGGGGTCTGCCTCCTGCTCGTGCCGCACACCAGCAACGCGGTCCTCTTCTTCATCCTCGCGGCGCTGATCTACCTCTGCTACGGCGGCGGCTTCGGCACCATGCCGGCGACCGCTGGGGACTTCTTCGGCGTGAAGTACGCCGGGGCAATTTACGGCCTGATGATCCTGGGCTGGAGCCTCGGTGGCATCTTCGGCCCGATGATCATCTCGGCCCTGATCGGCGGTGACCGCCACTACACGCTCGGCTACACCACGATGGGCATCATCGCCCTGGCCTCCATCGCCCTCCCGCTCATCACCAAGATGCCCCGCACCCGGAAGACGGTGGACGAGGGAGTGCTCGGGGAGGAGAGTGTCGTCGGCGAGACCTGACCGGGCGGCTCCCCCGCGGTCGTGCCGGCGTGACGTGCGGTCCGGTGGGTCAGCGTGACTTACTGGTGTCATGGACGTCCAGCAGGCCATGCAGGAGACCCCGAGAGAGCGGTTCCTCCCGCGGGACCAGCGGATGCACGCCGAGGCCGACCGGGCGCTGCCGATCGGCGCCGGGCAGACCGGGTCACAGCCCACCACCGTCCGCACCATGCTCGGGTTGCTCGAGGTGTGTCCCGGCCAGCGGGTGCTCGACGTCGGCTCGGGGTCGGGCTGGACGACGGCTCTGCTCGCCCGCCTCGTGGCTCCGGGCGGTCGCGTCATCGGGGTCGAGCTCGACGAGGGCCTTGCCGCCTGGGGCGCCCGGAACGTCGCGGCCAGCGGCGTCGTCGGCGCCAGTGTCCGGCGGGCCACCCCTGGGGTGCTCGGCCACGCCACCGGCGCCCCCTACGACCGGATCTTGGTCTCGGCGGACGCGGGTCGCCTGCCCGACCCACTCGTCGACCAGCTCGCCGACGGCGGCGTGATGGTGTTGCCGGTGCAGGGTCGGATGACGCGAGTTCGGCGACGGGGCAACGACGTCGAGGTCGAACACCACGGGGCCTACCGGTTCGTGCCGCTGCGCTGAGCCCCAGCGCGTGGCTGGACCGCAGGTCACGCTGGCACTGCCCGGGTGAGCGGACGCCGTCCCGACGTGTCGTGCGGCGTGTCGCGAGGTAGTGCCAGCGTGACTCGCGAAAGCACGGGCTCGCGGCGGGTGCCCGTGCCTGCCGGCTGGACCCGTCAGCGCCGGACGTCGGCCAGCCCGTCCGCCAGCGGCAGGCCCGCGGCGATCCACGCCTCGACCCCGCCGACGACGTCGGTTGCCCGATGCAGCCCGACGGACCGCAGGCTGGCAGCCGCCAGACTGGAGCTGTAACCCTGCCGGCACACGACGACGACCAGCAGGTCCGGACCGGTCGCCTCAGGGATCCGGTAGGGACTCGTCGGGTCGAGCCGCCACTCGAGCACCGTCCGGTCGATGACGAGGGCGCCGGGCAGCTCTCCCTGGACGCGGCGCTGCGCCTCGGTCCGGGTGTCGACCAGGAGCGCGCCGTCGCGGACCGCCTCGGCGGCCTGCGTCGGAGTGAGCCGGCTGACTCCTCGCCTGGCCGCTTGGAGGACGGCGTCGATCCCCACGATCAGCGGACGGAGAGCGCGTGGGCGCCGCGGGGCGTGATCTCGCCAATGACCGGGGCCCCCGGCAGCCCCCCCACGACGAGAAGCCCGCCGCTGGTCTGCGCGTCCGCCAGCAGCAGCAGCTCGTCCTCGTCGACGGTCGCCTCGAGCTGCGGTCGCACCCAGTCGAGGTTGCGTCGGGTGCCGCCTGGCACGTAGCCGTCTCGGAGCGCCTCGCGCGCGCCGTCGAGGTAGGGGACGGCCGACGCGTCGACCACCGCCGACACCCCGGACGCACGGACCATCTTGTAAAGGTGGCCGAGCAGTCCGAAGCCGGTGACGTCCGTGGCCGTGGTGAGACCGGCTGCGAGGGCGGCGCGGGACGCCTCGTCGTTGAGGGCCACCATCGACGCGATGGCCTCCGGGAAGACCTCGCCCGTGGCCTTGTGCCGGTTGCCGAGCACCCCCACGCCGAGCGGCTTGGTGAGGCTGATCGGCATACCGACGCGTGCGTTGTCGTTGCGCAGCAACCGATCCGGATCCGCGAGGCCGGTGACGGCCAGCCCGTACTTCGGCTCGGGGTCGTCGATGCTGTGGCCACCGGCGACGGGGCAGCCGGCCGAGGAGGCGACGTCGGCTCCACCGCGCAGCACCTCGCGCAACAGCTCGGTGGGCAGCACGTCGCGCGGCCACCCGACGAGGTTGATCGCCACGACCGGGCGGCCGCCCATCGCATAGACGTCGGAGAGGGCGTTTGCCGCGGCGATGCGGCCGAAGTCGTAGGCGTCGTCGACCACCGGGGTGAAGAAGTCCGCGGTGCTGATCACGGCCAGGTCGTCGCGCACCTGCACGACCGCGCCGTCGTCGCCGGCCTCCAGCCCCACGAGCAGCTCCGGTCCGGGTGTGCCGATCAGGCCGCGGACGATGTCCTCGAGCTCACCGGCCGGGATCTTGCACGCGCACCCGCCCCCGTGCGCGAACTGGGTCAGCCGGTAGGTCGGTGTGGTGTCGGTGGTCATACACCCAGACCATAACCAGCCGCCGAACGCGATCAGGTCTGAACCCCGCAGCGGCTCTCGCGCCGCACACCGGCTAGCGTGTCCGGCGGAGGCGTACAGGTACCTGGTGGTCCTCCCGGTCTTCAACACCGGTGTGCGGCAGCATCTGTCGCAGGC
Organism: Segeticoccus rhizosphaerae; assembly: GCF_005222685.1. NCBI lineage: Bacteria > Bacillati > Actinomycetota > Actinomycetes > Micrococcales > Intrasporangiaceae > Segeticoccus > Segeticoccus rhizosphaerae. The sequence continues at coordinate 3,216 of NZ_SWMA01000021.1, read as the reverse complement.
GGGTTCGATTCCCGTCCGCCTCCGCCAACCGGCCCGGCTCCCCTCCCGCGGCCGTGCCGAGTCCACGAACCCGCGGACTTCACACGCCATCGGCCCGCGGAACCGTGCCGAGTCCACGAACCCGCGGACTTCGCACCCATCGGCCCGCGGGGCACGGGAGGCCGCGGGACGTCGCACGCCTAGGATCGGCACGTGTCCCGGTCCGATCCGCGTCGCCAGGTCCCCCGCACCGACACGGTGCTGGCCGACCCGCGGCTCGTCGAGGCCACTTCCCGGCTCGGGGCGGACTCGGTGAAGGCTGCAGTGCGTGCCTCCCAGGACCGCGCACGCCGGGGGGAGATCGCACCGAGCCACGTGGCCGGCAGCGCGGTGGCGTCGCTGCCACGGTCGGCCACCTCCCTGCGTCCCCTGCTCAACGCCACCGGCGTCGTGCTGCACACCAACATCGGCCGAGCGCCGTTGTCCGGGGCCGCGGTCGAGGCGATGACTCGCGCGGCAGGCTACGTCGACGTGGAGTTCGACGTGGACACCGGTGCCCGCGCCCGCCGGGGCAGGGGCACCCTGGCCGCGCTGCGGGAGGCCGTGCCCGATGCCGAGGACGTGCTCGTCGTGGGCAACGGGGCCGCCGCGCTCGTGCTCGCCACCACCGCCCTCGCCGCCGGCCGCGAGGTGGTGGTGTCCCGGGGCGAGATGGTCGAGATCGGTGACGGTTTCCGGCTGCCCGACCTGATCGCGTCCACCGGGGCGCGGCTGCGCGAGGTGGGCACCACCAACCGGACGGCACTGGCCGACTACGCGCAGGCCCTCGGGCCCGACACGGGCTGTGTGCTCAAGGTCCATCCGAGCAACTTCCGGGTCGAGGGCTTCACCTCGTCGGTGCCCCTGCACGACCTGGCCGGTCTCGGCGTCCCCGTCGTCTGCGACATCGGCAGCGGACTCCTGGAGCCCGACCCGCTGCTGCCCGACGAACCCGACGCCGCCAGCTCCCTGCGCGCCGGCGCCGACCTGGTGACCTGCAGCGGCGACAAGCTGCTCGGCGGCCCGCAGGCCGGACTCGTGCTGGGTCGCGCCGACCTGGTCGAGCGGCTCCGACGCCATCCCCTCGCCCGCGCCCTGAGGGTCGACAAACTCACCCTCGCCGCCCTCGAGGCCACCGTGGCCGGTCCGCGTCCCCCGACCACGGCCTACCTGCACGCCGACGCCGCCCGGCTCCGCGAGCGGTGCGCAGCGGTGGCGAAGGAGATCGGCGGCGAGGTGGTCCCGGCCGACGGGGCGGTCGGGGGCGGCGGAGCTCCGGGACTGGCGCTGCCCGGGTGGGCGGTCGCCATACCAGCGTCGTATGCCGTGCCGCTGCGCCTTGGTGAGCCGGGCGTCGTCTGCCGCGTCGAGCACGGGCGCGCCCTGCTCGACCTGCGCTGCGTGCCCGAGGAACAGGACGAGGCGTTGGTGGCAGCCGTGCTCGCGGCGGATGTCTCGCTCGCCGGACCTGAGTCCCCGGAGGCCTAGCCGTGCACGTCTTCGCCACCGCGGGCCACGTGGACCACGGCAAGTCCACCCTCGTGCGCGCCCTGACCGGGATGGAGCCGGACCGGTGGGAGCAGGAGCGTCGCCGCGGCCTGACCATCGACCTCGGCTATGCGTGGACCACCGCGGACCTCGACGCGGCCATCGCCTTCGTGGACGTGCCCGGGCACGAGCGCTTCATCGGCAACATGCTCGCCGGACTCGGCCCGGCACCGGCGGTGATGTTCGTCGTGGCCGCCGACGCCGGCTGGCAGGCCCAGTCGGCCGAGCACCTCGCCGCGGTCGACGCCCTCGGCCTGGCCCACGGGCTGCTCGTGGTCACCCGCGGCGACCTGGCCGACCCCGCCGCGGCGCTCGCAGAGGCCCGAGCGCAGATGTCGGGATCGAGCCTGGGCCAGGTCGCTGCCGTGGCGGTCTCCGGGCGGACCGGCGCGGGACTGGCCGAGCTGCGCCAGGCGCTGGCCGAGCTGGCCGCCCTGATGCCGCCGCCCGACCCGGGAGCCCGGGTGCGGCTGTGGGTCGACCGCTCGTTCACCGTCCGCGGGAGCGGGACGGTGGTCACCGGGACGCTCGGCTCAGGCCGGCTGCGGGTCGGTGACACGCTGTCGCTCGGGGGCCGCCCGGTCACCGTGCGTGGCTTGGAGAGCCTCGGCCGCGCCCACCAACGGGTCGACGGGGTCGCCCGGGTCGCGGTGAACCTGCGCGGTGTCGGCCGCGAGGAGGTGAGCCGCGGTGACGCGTTGCTGACGCCCGGCGCGTGGCCGATCACGCAGCACCTCGACGTGCGCCTGACCGCTCCCCTGGCCGCGACCCCCGCTCTCGGTCGTCCCGTCGGCCAACGCGCCGCAGTGGATCTCGACTCGCTTCCGGCGGGGCTCGTGCTCCACCTCGGCTCGGGCGCGCAACCGGTGCACGTCCGCCCGCTCGGCGCCGACACCGCTCGGCTCACGCTCCCCCGGCCGCTTCCGCTGCAGGCCGGTGACCGCGCGATCCTGCGCGACCCGGGGCGGCACCTCGTCGTGGCCGGTGTGGTCGTGCTCGACGTCGACCCGCCGCAGCTGCGCCGACGCGGTGCGGCGCACCGTCGGGCCGAGGCACTGGAGACGGCCACCGGCGAGGCCGACCTGCGCACCGAGGTGACCCGCCGTGGTGCCGTGCGCGGCGCGCAGCTCGAGGCGCTCGGCATACCGCAGCAGGACCTGGCCGGGACACCGGACGGCATGGTGCGACAAGGCGAGTGGTGGGTCGCCGACGACACCTGGCAGCGCTGGCAGGTCGGGCTCGCCGCTGCAGTCGACGCCGCGGCCCACGACCACCCGCTCAGCCCAGAGCTGTCACTCGAGGCCGCGCGCTCGGCGGTGGACCTGCCCGACCTGCAGCTGGTGGCGGCCGCCGCAGCGGCGGCCGGGCTGGTGGTCCGCGAGGGCGCGATCTCGCGGCCGGGCACCACGATCGCGTTCGGTGCGGCCGAGCCCGGTCTGCGCTGGGTCGAGGAGCGGCTCGGCGCCGAACCGTTCGCCGCGCCCGAGCAGCCCGACCTCGTGGCCCGCGGGCTCGGCGAGCGCGAGCTGGCGGCAGCCGAGCGCGCCGGGCGCCTCCTGCGCCTCGCCGACGGCGTCGTGCACAACGCAGGCATCACCCGGGACAAGCTGCTGGCCAACACCGACGCCGACCGGTGGGGGAGCGTGCTCG
>NZ_SWMA01000020.1:0-79122 GCF_005222685.1 Segeticoccus rhizosphaerae | reverse complement strand
CCACGCCCCCGACCCGGCGTCGCGGACCCGGCCGCGCGCGGCGAACTGCGCGATCCGCACCACCTGCACCGCCGCCACACGGGATCGGCCACCATGCGGCAGCCGGAAGACCACGCCGAGGCAGAGGCATACCGGCCCTCGAGCGTCCCGCAGGCACGAGGCTAGCCGTCGCCACCGACAGGTGAGGAGAACACCGCCCCAACGCACCCAGGACAAGCGACGTGGTCAGGTGCGGACCCCGTCGAAGACGTAGCGCTCCGGCCGGAAGTCGCGGGTCTGTCGGCGGAAGGACACCGTCGAGCCGGGCCAGATGACCCGGTTGACACCGGTCTTGTCGAGGTACCAGCTGTGGCACCCGCTGAGCCAGACCGAACCCCTGCTGCGCCGCTGCAGGCCACGGTTGAAGTCCTCCTGCACCTCTGGCAGCACCTCGACCGAGCGGGCTCGGCGCCGGTCACGCTCCTTGAGCGCCTCGATGATGAGGTCGACCTGTGCCTCGATCATCAGTAGCATCGAGTTGTGACCGAGGCCGGTGTTGGGGCCGAGCAGCGTGAAGAGGTTGGGGAAGCCGGAGACAGCCGCCCCGAGGTGAGCCTCCATCTGCTCACCGGTCCACTCGTTGCCGAGGTTTCGTCCGTCCTTGCCGAAGATGTCGAGGAAGGCGTAGGAGCCGGAGACGTCGAAGCCCGTGCCGAGCACCAGGACGTCCAGGTCCCGGCGTGTGCCATCCGCAGTGACCACACCGGTGGCATCGACGTGGTCGATCGGCGTGGTCTCCAGTGCCACGTTGTCCCGTTGCAGGGCCGGGTAGTAGTTGTCGGCCAGGAGGATCCGCTTGCAACCCATGGTGTAGTCGGGAGTGAGCAGCCCTAGGAGTCCCTCGTCGGCCACCTGGCTGCGTAGGTGTCTCAGGGCGATTCGTTGGGCCGCCTTCATGAAGAAGGGGTATGACGTGAAGCCCAGCACCTGCGCCTCGGACCGCCAGTAGAGCGACGACCGGTAGGCTCGGTGGAGGGACGGTAGTCGCTCGAAGAGTCGTCGCGTGACCCTCCCGAACTCGCGGTCGTTCTTCGGCAGGATCCAGGGTGGTGTCCGCTGGAAGACGGTGAGCTCTGCGGCGCGCGGCGCGATCTCTGGAATGAGCTGTGTGCTGCTCGCTCCGGTGCCCACCACGCCGACTCGCTTGCCTTTCAAGGACATCGCGGGATCCCACCACGCGGTGTGCACCACCTCACCGGCGAAGTCGCCGAGTCCGGGGGCGTCCGGAAACGCTGGTTCGTGCAGCGCACCCACGGCCAGCACGAGCGCGCGGCACCGGATGACTGCCGGGTGCTCTCGAGGGCCGCCGATGGTGAGCGTCCACACGCCCGACGTCTCGTCATACTCGGCGACCTGCAGCGGGCTGTCGAACCAGAGGTGGTCCTCGACGGCATACTTGCTTGCGCAGCGCTTGAGGTAGTCGTGGATCTCCCCTGCGGGCGAATACGCCCGGGACCAGGCGGGATTGGGCTCAAAGGAGTAGGAGTAGAGATGCGACGGTATGTCGCAGGCGCACCCCGGGTAGCGATTGTCCCGCCAGGTGCCACCCAGGTCTGCCGACTTCTCGAGCACGATGAAGTCGTGTTGGCCGTGCTTCTTGAGGTTGATCGCCATCGCGAGGCCGGAGAACCCGCTGCCGACTACCACGACCTCGTGGTCGACCTCGCGGGTGAGCCAGACCGAGTAGGTCGGCCTCACTGGTCGGAGAGGTCGACGATGACGGGTGCGTGGTCGCTGGCGCCCTTGCCCTTGCGCTCCGCGCGATCGATCAGGGCGCCGGTGACGCGGCCCGCCAGCGCGGGTGAGCACAGCGCGAAGTCGATGCGCATGCCCCGACGCTTGGGAAAGCTCAACCGCGTGTAGTCCCAGTAGGTGTAGACACCCGGACCCGGCGCGTGCGGGCGCACCACGTCGGTGAAGCCGGCGTCGACGATCTCCCGGAAGGCGGCTCGCTCCGGTGGGGAGACGTGGGTGCTGTGCGCGAACACCTCCATGTCCCAGACGTCGTCATCCTCCGGCGCGATGTTCCAGTCGCCCGTGAGCGCGATCTGCGCGTCCGGGTCCGCGGCCAGCCATCCCTGCGCTGCCACCCGGAGCCGAGCCAGCCAGTCCAGCTTGTAGTCGAGGTGCGGGTTGCCGAGTGCGCGGCCGTTGGGCACGTAGAGGCTCCACACCTGCACACCCGCGCACGTCGCACCCAGGGCACGGGCCTCGGTGGCGAGCGGCTCGCCATACTCAGGCATGTCCGTGAATCCTCGCTGGACGTCCTCGATCCCGACCCGTGAGGCGATGGCGACGCCGTTCCACTGGTTCACACCGTGGAGGGCCACCTCGTAGCCGAGGGCGCGGAGTCGGTCCATCGGGAACTGGTCGTCCCGGGCCTTGGTCTCCTGCATCGCGAGCACGTCGACGTCATGGCGCTGCAGGAAGCCCTCGACCCGGTCGATGCGGGAGCGGATGGAGTTGATGTTCCAGGTAGCGATGCGCACAGGGGAGACCGTACCGGGCGGCGGCGACCCAGAGACCGACGGCAGGACGGCCTTCCGGACGGGAATGGGCCCGGCCACACCGGGGAAGAGGAGTTTGGGAAGGTTGGGTCACCATCCACCACGAGAGCGAGAGTCGATGACCACTGCACTGGTGACGGGAGCGTCGTCCGGGATCGGTCTGGCCTTCTGCCATGAGCTGGCCGATCGTGGCCACGACCTCGTGATCGTGGCGCGGGACCGGGCGCGGCTCGAGAACCTGTCCGACGAGCTGCGCGCGAGACACAGCGTGCGGGTCGAGGTCCTTCCCGCGGACCTGGCCGATCGTGACCAGGTGCAACGGGTCGCCGACCGCACCGGCGATCTCGAGCGTCCGGTCGACCTGCTGGTGAACAACGCCGGCTTCGGCCTCGGGCGCGGCTTCATCTCTGGCGACATCGCGGGTGAGGAGCGCGCGCTCGACGTCATGTGCCGGGCCGTGATGGTGCTGTCCCACGCGGCTGCTGGTGCCATGCGGACTCGTCACCGTGGGGCGATCATCAACGTGTCGTCCGTGGCCGGCTTCGTGGTGCTGTCGACCTACTCGGCGGTGAAGTCGTTCGTGACCGTCTTCAGCGAGGCGCTGTCGGGTGAGCTGGCAGGCAGCGGTGTCACCGTCACGGCCCTGTGTCCGGGTTTCACGAGGACGGAGTTCCACGATCGGGCCACAATGGACATGAGCCGGCTGCCCGGCCCCTTGTGGCTCGACTCCGGTCGGCTCGTGCGCGACGGTCTCGCCGATGCCGCGAGGGGCAAGGTGGTCAGTGTCCCTGGCCCCGCCTACAAGGCGGTGGTGGCGCTGGCGCGCGTGGCGCCACGAAGGTTGGTGCGACGTGTCTCGCACGCGATCGGCTCCGGGAGGCGCCGGCAGGGCTGACAAGGCCGAGCATGGCCGTGAGAGGAGACAGGGTGCGCCTGGACGGCAAGGTGGTGCTCGTGACCGGTGCCTCCTCCGGTATCGGCGAGGCGGTGGCGGATCGTCTTGCTGGGCAGGGAGCCCGCGTCCTCGTCCACGGTCGCGACCCCGTGCGCGTACGCCGGGTTGCGGACCGGTTGTCTGCCACCGCGCTCACGGTGGATCTCCGCGAGCAGGGAGCCGTTGCGGAGTTGGCCGACCAGGCGCTGGCCGCCCACGGCAGCGTTGACGCGATCATCCACAGCGCTGGTGTCGGGTGGTCGGGCCGGCTCGACCAGATGCCACCGGACACGCTGCGGACGCTGTTGCGGGTCGACCTCGAAGCCCCCGTGGAGCTCACCCGTCTCCTGCTGCCGGAGATGCTCCGCCGAGGCACCGGTCACCTCTGCTTCGTGTCCTCGATCGCCGCTCGCACCGGTGTCGCCGGCGAGGCCGTGTATGCCGCGGCGAAGGCCGGGCTGGACGGCTTCGCCGAGAGCCTGCGCTACGAGGTGTCCCGGGCCGGGGTGGAGGTCAGCGTCGTCGTCCCCGGCGCGGTCGACACCCCCTTCTTCGAGCGCCGTGGCCGTGCCTATGGCCGTCGCCGGCCCAGGCAACAGCCCGCGGATGTCGTGGCGGCCGCCGTCGTCCGGTGCCTGGAGGAGGGGCGTCCCGAGGCGTTCGTGCCGACGTGGCTGCGGGTGGCCGGCGTGGTCCGGGTGGTCAGCCCTGCCGGATTCCGCCGTCTGAGCGACAGATTCGGCGAACAGGTGCCCCCCCGCCCTGGCGGCGGCTCCGGGGACTCGCGGGATCCGGGCTGACATGTTCCTGGCCACGCTCATCGGACTTGCCGCGGCGTTCCTCTTCGCCACGGCCGCCTTCCTGCAGCAGCAGGGAGCCCGCAGCGTGCTCACCGAGCGCCTTGACGAGCCGTCGTCGACTCCGTCGGCGTTCGTGAGCGGTCTGCTTCGGGGCGTGCGCCAGCTGCCGCGCCAGAAGGTCTGGTTGACCGGCTGGTTGACCAACCTCGCCGGCTTCTTCGCCCAGGCCGTGGCACTGCACTTCGGGTCGGTGGCGCTGGTGCAGCCACTCCTGTCCACCCAGCTGCTGTTCACCATGATGCTGCTGGCAGTGAGCAACCGGCGGACACCACCACCTCGCTACTGGCTGGCCGGTGCCGCCATCGGTGGCGGACTGACCCTCCTGTTGACGGTGGACGGCGCGACGCCGCTGTCGGCGCCCGCGGACCGGCCTCGGGTGGTCATCGCCGCCCTGTCGGCGGTCGGCCTGATCGCCCTCCTGGTCGCGGCCGCCGCGCGACGGCCGATGCTCGTGCGCAGCATCCTCATGTCGGTTGCGGCCGGCTTCTGCTTCGCGTTCACTGCGGTTTTCATGAAGCTCACCACCGACGACCTGTTGACCATGGGGGCGGGCGGCACCGCTCGGGACTGGCCGGGCTACTGCCTGGCCCTCTCGGCGCTGTCCGGCGTGGTGCTCGAGCAGGCGGCCTTCGCCACGGGCCCCCTCACGTGGTCGGTCGCGGCGATGAACATCACCAACCCCACGGTCAGCTACCTGCTCGGCATCCTGGCCTTCCAGGCCTCGCCGCCCACGCAGCCCGGCGCGCTCGCGTCGATTGCGGCTGCTGGCCTCCTGATCGCGCTCGGAGTCGCGGGTCTGGCTCACGGGCTCGCCGGCGACGACCGACACAGCTGGCGGAGACGTGTCTCGCGCCCCGCGTGAGGTGCAGCGCCCACCGTGGCAGCGCGAGATCGTCCTCGGGCTGGCGTTGTTCGGCGTCTACATCTTCGTGGACGCCCTTGGTGGCCCGGATCGATTGGTGACGGCAAAGGCCCATGCCGCTGACCTGTTGGCCTTGGAGCGCTCCCTGCACCTCGACGTCGAGCTGGCGGCGAACCACTGGCTGGCGCCGCACGACGTGCTGAGGATCCTCGCCAACTACGAATACGCGTTCAGCTACCTGATCAGCGCCTTCGCCCTGATCCTGTGGGTCTACTGGCGCAGGCCATGGCACTGGCGGATCGTGCGGGACTCCTTCGCCGCGCTCAACCTCGTCAGCATGCTGTGCTTCGTGGTCTACCCGGTGGCCCCGCCGCGGTTCCTCGCGGACAGCGGCTTCATCGACACCGTCCAGACGGGGCACACGCTCGGCTCGTGGGGCTGGGCGTTGACCGACCAGGCCAACCAGCTCGCCGCGATGCCCTCGCTGCACGTCGGGTGGGCGTTGTGGGTCAGCGTCATGCTCGGCGTCGTCGTTGCGCCGCGGTGGATCCAGCTGGTCAGCGCGGTCCACGTCGCCGTCACCGTCGCGGTGATCGTGTCGACCGCGAACCACTTCGTGCTCGACGCGGTCGGCGGTTTTGTGGTGGTGTGGGTCGCGGTGCTCCTGGCGAGAGGTGGTGCGCGGTTCGTGGACTCCCGTCGGACGGTGGTGCCGTCAGCCGACGCCTTCTTCTGGCACCTCAACACGCCGCAGGCTCCGCAGATCGTGGCAGGGCTCGCCTACTTCGAGCCGACCACGCCGTCGCTGGGGAAGGGACCCGCCCCGGACCTGGACGACGTCCGCCGAGCGGTGGCGCTGCACCTGGCACGGCTCCCCCGCTTCCGGCAGCACCTCGCGGTGGGATCGCGCTGGCGTCGGCTCCGCTGGGTCGACGCCGAGGAGGTCGACCTGTCCTGGCACGTGGTCGAGCACGACCTTCGTGGCCCGGACGGACGGGCCGCCCCGCACGACGTCGTGCAGGACTACGTCAACGCGATGACAACCACCCCCCTGCCCGACGACAGGCCCCTGTGGCGGCTGATCGTCGTCCGGGGGGTCGCGCCCGGACAGTCGGCTCTGCTGGTGATGGCGCACCACACGTTCTCCGACGGTCTCGGCGTCATCGAGAACATCCGTCAGCTGCTCACCCCACCCCCGGGCCCCCCACCTGTCGCCCCGGATGCTCCGGGCCCGTGGCGGCGGGCGGCGGCCACGGCATACGGGCTCGCCCAGCTCGCCACCGACGGCCGGGCGACGGTCACCCTGTCCGACCCTGCGGCGTCGGCCAGGCGGTTTGCCGGCGCACCGATCGACCTGTCGCTGCTGCGCGACGCTGCCCGGCGGCAGGGCTGCCGCATCACCGATGTGGTGCTCGCCGCCACGGCGGAGGCGCTGGCGACCACGCACCCCGAGCTCGCGCAACGGGCTCGGTCGCGACTGCGCGTGGCGGTGCCGATGATGCTGCGCGCCCCCGGGTCCACCGACGAGGGCAACGTCACTGCGGCGGTGATGATCGACCTCCCGCTCGAGCCGATGGCCCCGAGCCGGCGGGTCGCACTGATCCGTGAGCGGACGGCTCGGCTGCGGACGCCGACCCGGGCCCTGGGCTCGCGCTTCGTGATGTCACGAGTGCTGGGGGTCCTCCCCGAGCCCGCCGTGGCCTGGTTTGCCCGCACCGTCTACGGCCGCCGCTTCTTCCAGGCGATCGTGTCCAACGTGCCCGGGCCGGTGGACCGGGTGGCGTTGGCGGGATCAGCCGTCACGGGTGTGCTGCCGGTGCTGCCCCTCGCCCCCGGCGCGCCGCTCACCGTGGGCACGCTCGGGTGGACCGGCGTCGTCGGCGTCGGGATGGTCGGTGACCCCGAGGTCATCGACGTCGACCAGTTGGTGAAGTCCTTCGTCCAGGCGGTGGAATCGCTGCGGGACGAGCCCGGTCAGGAGTCCTGGGGAGCGCCCCAGACCACGGCGAGGAACAGCCGCGGGCGCTCGGTGGGATCGTCCAGCGCCGCCCCGAAGGACTCGCGCAGCTGGCCGAGGCGGTAACGCACGGTCTGCGGGTGGATGCCCAGCTCCGCCGCCACGGCCTGCTGGTTCCCCTGGTGCCGCAACCACGAGGCCAGCGTCGTCAGCAGCCGCGACCGCGCCGGGGCCGTGAGGCCGTTGAGCGGCGCCAGGGCTTGTGAACGCAGCGCCTTGATGAGCAGGTCGTCGCGGTGCACGATGATCGTGTCGAGGTGGTCGGAGACGAAGACCGGGTCCCCCTCGAGCAGGCCCTCCCGGGTCAGCCGCTCGGCGATCATGGCGATCCGGGCGCTCGCCGGCAGGAGCGTCAGCGGAACGGCCGGCCCCACCACGGCGCCGGCTCCGGAGAGGGACTCCTCCAGACGGCTGCGGTGACCGGGACCGGCCGTGTCCGGGATGATCGCGCCGAAGAGCCCGTCCTGCTGCAGTCGCAGCCACTGCGGCCCGCCGTGTCCCACCGCGCGGCGCGCCGTCTCGTCCTCGGGGTCGACCAGCACGATGGAGGCCTCCGTGGGCAACCGCCACCCGGCCCTGGCGGCAGCGTTGCGCAGCGCCAGCATGTCGGAGCGACCGGAGACCAGCAGCTGGGTCAGCTCGTCGCGGAGCCGCTCACGGGCCAGGTGGTCCTCGGACTGCTGCTGCGCGTAGCCGTAGGCGGACGAGGAGGAGAGCCGCCCGACGAAGACGAACACCGCCTCGGCGAGGGCCGCGACGACGTCCGGCTCCATCTCGAGGGAGAGGGCCGTCTGGGAGACGTAGCGCCAAGCGACGCGCGCCCCGACCTGGTAGGCGGTCAACAGCATGGTCAGGTCCTGCCCCTGCTGCGCCTGCAGACGGCCGATGGACTCGAAGAGTGCGTCACTGTCGTGGGCCATGCCGGACGACGAGAGCCGAGCGTCCTGGGAGCCGAGCTGGTCGATGCGCGCCACCTCGAGCAGCCACTGGATGAAGGACGGCCCGGCGCCGGCCACGTCGGCTCGCCGCTGGCGCAGGAACGCCGCGTAGTCCGGCCACTCCGGCTCGAGCATCTCGGCCACCTCGGCCAACAGCTGCGGAAACCTCCGGCTGAGCGCCTCCCGCAGTGCCTCCTGGTCGAAGGACGGCGTGGGGTCCGGCTCGCGCGCCGCGAAGGCAGGAGCATCGCTGTGCGACATGAGCCCAAATTTATCATTCAGTGACAGTTTCAGGATCGAAATCTGCCTTGGCGGTCGCAGACGCGGGCCGGCGTCAACCGCAATGATCAATGCATGGCGGATTCGCTCTCCCTGCCCTGGGATGCGCCAGACTCGCTGGCGCACCGACAACGCGAACGCGCGGAGAACTTCCCGGTCGCGTTGCGGGCACTCCCTCGCCGTCATCGGGAGCACCTGCACTCGGTCTACGCGGTGGCGCGGATGATCGACGACACGGGGGACGAGGCGGAGGGTGACCGCAAGGCTCAGCTGCAGGAGCTGCGCACAGACCTGGATCGGATCTGGCTGGGCGAGCGGCCGACACACCCCGTCCTGCGACAGCTCGCGCCGACGGTGCGCGAGTGCGACCTCGAGCAGGACCTGTTCGACCGACTGGTCGAGGCCAACCTGCAGGACCAGCAGGTCTCTCGCTACGCCACCCTCGAGGAGCTCCTCGGCTACTGCCGCCTCTCCGCCGACCCGATCGGGCGAATCGTCCTGCGGGTCTTCGGTGTCGACGAGCCGCACTGCGCCGTGCTCTCCGACCGGGTCTGTTCCGCCCTGCAGCTGCTCGAGCACTGGCAGGACGTCCGGGAGGATTTCCTGGCGGGCCGGGTCTACCTGCCACTGGAGGACCTGGCCGCGTTCGGCGTGGATGAGAAGGCCCTCGGAGCACAAGTTGCCTCGAAGCACCTCCGACGACTGATGCGTCACGAGATCGACTGTGCCCGTGCGTTGCTCGAGAGCGGCGCCCCCCTCGTGGGCGAGCTGCACGGCTGGGCGCGCCTGTCGGTGGCCGGCTTCGTCGCCGGCGGACGGGCCACTGCCGACGCCCTGCTGCGCACCGGAGGCGACGTGCTCGGACAGGACGCGTCCCCGACCCGGGCAGGGCTGGCACGGCACCTGACAGGAATACTCCTTCGTCCGTCGGGCAGGTGGTGGGCATGACGTCCGTGGAAGAGGCCTACCGTCGGTGCGAGGAGATCACCCGATCCGAGGCCCGCAACTTCTTCTACGGCATCCGCCTCCTGCCAGCACCCAAGCGCTCGGCGTTGTGCGCCCTCTACGCGCTCGCCCGGCGCATCGACGACATCGGCGACGGCGACCTCTCCGGCGTCGACAAGGCGGTTGCGCTCACCAAGGTCCGTCACAGCGTGCACGAGATGGACTCCAGCAGCGACCCCGTGCTCGTCGCCGTCAGCGACACCGCGCGGCGCTATCCCGTGCCGCTCGAGGCGTTCGACGAGCTGTTGGACGGCGTCGGGATGGACCTCATGGGCGTCAGCTACACCGACTTCGAGGAGCTGGTCCTCTACTGCCGGCGGGTCGCGGGCACCGTAGGTCGCCTGTGCCTGGGCGTGTTCGGCAGCGATGCCGAGCCGCGTGCCAGCCTGTATGCCGACCAGCTGGGAATCGCGTTGCAGCAGACCAACATCCTGCGAGACGTCCGCGAGGACCTCCTCCACGGCAGGGTCTACCTGCCCAAGGACGAGCTGGACCGGTTCGGGGTGACCCTCAGGCTCGACGACTACGGCTCGCTGGACGACCCGGACGGCCGCCTGGCGGCGATGCTGCGGGCGTTCGCGTCCCGGGCGCGCGACTGGTACTCCCTCGGCAACCGGCTGCTGCCTCACCTCGACCGTCGTAGCGCCGCCTGCTGCCAGGCGATGGCCGGCATCTACAGCCACCTGCTCGACGTCATCGAGGAGGACCCGACCACCGTCTACGACCGGCGCCTGTCGCTGGGCTCGGGCCAGAAGGTGCGTGTGGCGGTCTCGGCCCTGGCGGGGAGGCGCTGATGGCCGCCGGGAGGACACGGGTCGTGGTGGTCGGCGGCGGGCTGGCCGGCATCACGGCGGCCCTCGACTGCATCGACGCCGGCGCGGACGTCACCGTCCTGGAGTCGCGCGGCTGGCTCGGTGGCCTGACCCACTCCTTCCGTCGTCACGGGCTGTGGGTGGACAACGGGCAGCACGTCTTCCTGCGGTGCTGCACCGCATACCGGGGGCTGCTGGACCGGCTCGGGGTGGCCCACCTGGTCACCCTCCAGGACCGCTTGGACGTCCCCGTCGCGAGCGGGGACTCGGGACAGGTGTCGCGGCTGCGTCGAAGTGGACTGCCCGCGCCGCTGCACCTCGGCGCCGCCCTGGCGCGCTACCGGTGGCTGGAACCGGCGGAGCGCCTGAGGGCGGCGCGGGCTGCCTTGGGCCTCAAGCGAATCGACGTCGACGATCCCGCCACTGACAAGCGTTCCTTCGGCTCGTGGCTGGGGGAGCACGGCCAGAGCCCTCGCAGCCTCGAGGCCCTGTGGGACCTGATCGGCATCGCCACCCTCAACGCGCCCGCGGCCGAGGCGTCGCTCGCCCTGGGTGCCGTCGTCTTCCAGCAGGGCGTCCTCGGGTCGGCGTCCGCCGGTGACATCGGCTGGGCCAACGCACCGTTGCGGCGTCTGCACGGCGATGCCGCGACCGACGTGCTCGAGCGCGAGGGCGCGCAGGTGCGCACCCGAGCGCGGGTCAGGGCGCTGCGCCGGCACGACGACCGGTGGAGCGTCGCGGTCGACGGTGGGTCCGTCGAGGCCGACGCGGTCGTGCTGGCGGTGCCGCCGGTCGTGGCCGAGGACCTGCTGCCGGAGGGCGCCATCGGGCCGGACCCGGGTTGGTCCTTCCGGCTGGGCGCCAGCCCCATCGTGAACCTGCACGTGGTCTATGACCGCACGGTGCTGTCCGAGCCCTTCCTGGCCGCCGTGGACAGCCCGCTGCAATGGGTGTTCGACCGCACGGGCCCTTCGGGACTGCAGCGGGGCCAGTACGTCGCGGTCTCCGTCTCGGCGGCGGACGACCTGGTCGACCTGCCGACCGCCCAGGTGCGCGACCGGCTGCTCCCAGCCCTGTCCGACCTGCTGCGCCGGGCCGGCGCGGCCCGGGTGGAGGACGTCTTCGTCACCCGGGAACGGCAGGCGACCTTCCGCTGCCGGCCGGGGACGGCGAGCATACGACCCGGGGCGGCGACGGGACTGCCCGGCCTCGCCCTGGCCGGAGCATGGACCGCCACCGGTTGGCCGGCGACGATGGAGGGGGCCGTGCGCAGCGGCCACACCGCGGTGGCTCACCTGCTGAGGAACCCCGTCCGGTCGGGCGGTGCGCGCGTGCAGGAGGTGGTCGCATGACCGTGTCGACGACGACCACCCTCACCAGCGGCCGCGCCCTCGTGCACCCCGCCCTGCAGGATGCCGTGAGCCGGTTGGACGACCGCACGCGCCGGGTCGCCGGCTACCACCTGGGATGGCTGGACCAGGGAGGCCGCCCGGTGGATGGCCCCGAGGGCAAGGCATTGCGCCCCGTCCTCGCGCTGCTGTCGGCCCAGGCGGCCGGGGCGTCGGTCGAGGTCGGCCTGCCCGGCGCGGTCGCGGTCGAGCTGGTCCACAACTTCTCGTTGCTGCACGACGACGTCATGGACGGCGACGCGGAGCGTCGGCACCGCCGGACGGTCTGGTCGGTGTGGGGGGAGTCCACCGCGATCCTCGCCGGTGACGCGCTGCTCTCGCTGGCCCACGAGGTCATCCTGGAGAGCCCCTCCCCGCAGGCGGCACAAGCCAGCAGGCTGCTCGCGACGGCCACCCGGGAGCTGGTCCGCGGACAGGTCGAGGACCTCGCCTTCGAGACACGCAGCAGGGTCACGGTGTCGGAGTGCATCGACATGGCGGCCGGCAAGACCGGTGCGCTCCTTGCAGCCAGTGCTGCGATCGGGGCAGTGCTGGCAGCGGCGGAGGAGCCCGTGATCGAGGCGTTGTCCACGTATGGCGGGCAGCTCGGCATCGCCTTCCAGCTCGTCGACGACCTGCTCGGCATCTGGGGCCACCCCGTGACCACGGGCAAGCCGGTGCACTCCGACCTGCGCTCGCGCAAGAAGACACTGCCGATCGCCTACGCCACGGAGCACGGCGGTGCCGTCGGTCGAGAGCTCCTGGCCTGGCTGGCCGAGCCCCAGCGGGCGGACGACGAGGCCCGGCTGTCGCAGGGCGCCGAGCTGGTCGAGCGCGGCGGTGGGCGAGCGTGGGCCCAGCAGGAGGCCGAACGACGGCTGGCCTTGGCGCTGAAGGCGATCCAGGCGGTCGACCTGCCGGACCAGGTCACGGACGAGCTGATCAGCCTCGGCAACTTCGTGGTGGGGAGGGATGCCTGATGACCACCGTCGGAGAGCGTCGCCTGCGCACCGGCTCCGTGCCTGCTGCGCCGCGCACGTCGGTCGTGGTCCCCAGCGCCGCACGGCGGGCCCTGGACGCCGCGGTGGCGCACCTGCGGGGCCTGCAGGACGAGCAGGGCTGGTGGAAGGGCGAGCTGGAGACGAACGTCACGATGGACGCCGAGGACCTCCTGTTGCGGGAGTTCCTCGGGGTCCGCACCGACTCGGAGACACAGGCGGCGGCCCGTTGGATCCGGCGGCAGCAACGGGCCGACGGCACGTGGGCCAACTTCTACGGCGGCCCGCCCGACCTGTCCACGACGGTCGAGGCGTGGGTCGCGCTGCGGCTGGCGGGAGACCAGCCGGGTGCCCCGCACATGGCTCGCGCCGCGGCATACGTGCTGCAGCACGGAGGAGTCGAGCAGACCCGGGTCTTCACCCGGATCTGGCTGGCGCTCTTCGGGCTCTGGTCCTGGGACGAGCTGCCCACGCTCCCCCCGGAGATGATCTTCCTCCCCTCGTGGGCGCCCCTGAACATCTATGACTGGGCGTGCTGGGCGCGGCAGACGATCGTGCCCCTTTCCGTGGTCTGCACCCTCCGCCCGGCACGCCCACTCCGCTTCGGCATCGATGAGCTGCGCACCGGTGGCCCGAGGCCGGCGCGCTCGCCGATCCACAGCACGGCCGGGCTGTTCGAGCGCCTCGACGGCGCCCTCCACTGGTATGCCCGTCACCCCCTGCGTGCGGTCCGGCGCCGCGCCGTGCGGCGGGCGCAGGAGTGGATCCTCGAGCGGCAGGAGGGGGACGGCAGCTGGGGCGGCATCCAACCGCCTTGGGTCTACTCGCTGCTCGCCCTGAACCTGCTCGGGCTCGAGGTCGACCATCCGGCCATGCAAGCCGGCTTGCGCGGGCTCGACGGCTTCCTCATCGTGGAGGATGGCCCCGACGGGCCGGCGCGTCGCCTCGAGGCGTGCCAGTCACCGGTGTGGGACACCGCGCTCGCGATGACCGCGCTGCTGGATGCCGGGGTTGCCGCTGACGACGAGGTGCTGACCCGCGCCACGGACTGGATGCTCGGTGAGCAGATCGACGCCGGCGGCGACTGGCAGGTGCGCCGCCCAAACCTCGAATCGGGTGGCTGGGCCTTCGAGTTCGCCAACGACGGCTATCCCGACACTGACGACACCGCCGAGATCGTCCTGGCGCTCGCACGGGTCCGGCACACCGACCCGGCGCGGCTCGAGTCCTCGATCCAGCGAGGCGTGAGGTGGACCCGCGGCATGCAGTCGCGCGACGGCGGCTGGGGAGCCTTCGACGCGGACAACACGAGCACGCTGGCGCTCGCGCTGCCGTTCTGCGACTTCGGCGCGATCATCGACCCACCGTCGGCCGACGTGACCGCCCACGTGGTGGAGATGCTGGCTGCGGTGGGGGACCAGGACAGTGAGGACTGCCGTCGCGGGGTGGCCTGGCTGCTGAACGCCCAGGAGCCCGACGGCTCCTGGTTCGGCCGGTGGGGCGCCAACTACGTCTACGGCACCGGCGCCGTCGTGCCGGCCCTGGTCGCGGCAGGGTTGCCGGCCGACGCTCCCGAGATCGGCCGGGCCGTGCGCTGGTTGGAGGACCACCAGAACGACGACGGGGGCTGGGGCGAGGACCTGCGGTCCTATGACGACCCCGCCGGCTGGGCGGGACGCGGCGAATCGACTCCCTCGCAGACGGCGTGGGCCCTGCTCGCTCTCTTGGCTGTCGGCCGCGAAGGCAGGAGCGTCGAGCGCGGCATCGGCTGGCTGGTCCAGCGCCAGCGCCCGGACGGCACGTGGGACGAGGACCTCTACACCGCCACCGGCTTCCCGGGTGACTTCTACATCAACTACCACCTCTACCGCCTGGTCTTCCCGATCTGGGCGCTGGGCCGCTACGTCCGGAGGAGGGAGACATGAGTCACCCCGCGAAGTTCTCCGCTGCGCTCCGATACTTCCCGGGGGCCACGACGTGACCTACCGCGTGTGCACGCCGCTGCGTTCCGAGCAGGCCGCCCTCGGTCGACGGCTCGACGCCACCGTCGTCCGCACCGGACGCGGCCCGAAGGGCCGGCTGCCGGACGGGCGGGACGTGCCGACCCTCGTGGCCGGTCTGGCCGGCGCCCTCATCGATGAGCTGCGTCCCGGCGACCTGGTGGTCCCGCACGAGGTGAGCGGCGCGGGCGTCTTCCCCTGCAACGCGGGACCGCTGCTGGCGGGGGCGCTCCGGCGCGAAGGCCTCCGGGTGCACACCGGCTCGATCCTCACCCGCCCGCACGTCGTCGACGGCATGGACCGGGTGGCACTGCGCGGCTGTGGCGCGGTTGCGGTCGACACCGAGTCGGCCTACCTCGGCAATGCGGTGCCGCACGGACAGCTCGCCGTGGTGCGCGCAGTCGTGGATACGCCAGCGCAGCCGCTGCTCCGGCCCGGCACCGTCTGGCGGGGCACGAATGCGCTGCGTGCGCTCGGGCGCGCCGCTCCTGTGATCGACCAGTGGGCCGCGGCCACCGGTGAGCGAGACGTGCTGTTGGCGGCTCCCCGGTCCTTCTGCGCGGGTGTGGAGCGTGCCATCGAGACCGTGGAGCGGGCCCTCGAACAGCTCGGCCCCCCGGTCCACGTCCGGCGCCAGATCGTCCACAACAGCCACGTGGTGCGCGGTCTCGAGCGCCGTGGCGCGGTGTTCGTGGAGGAGGTCGACGACGTGCCCGTGGGAGGCGTGGTGGTGCTCGCCGCCCACGGTGTCTCGCCGGAGGTGCGCCTGGCCGCGCGGCGGCGGCACCTGCGCGTGGTCGACGCGACCTGCCCGCTGGTGACCAAGGTGCACTCGGAGGTGCGGCGATTCGCCGACCGCGGTGCCACGGTCGTCCTTGTCGGGCACCACGAGCACGAGGAGGTCGAGGGCACCCGCGGCGAGGCGCCCGAGCACGTCGTCGTCGTGTCCGACGCGCAGGAGGCGGCCAGGGTCGCGGTGCCTGACCCCGACAACGTCGCCTACGTCATGCAGACGACCCTCGCGGCCGACGAGGCCCAAGAGGCGGCATCGGTACTGCGGCAGCGCTTTCCGTCCCTTGCGGGTCCGCGCAAGGACGACATCTGCTACGCCACCACCAACCGGCAGGAGGCGGTGCGTGCGGTTGCCCGTGAGGCAGACCTCGTGCTCGTCCTCGGCTCCGCCAACTCCTCGAACTCCCACCGGCTCGTCGAGGTCGTCGAGGCCGACGGCGTGGAGGCCCACCTCGTCGAGGATGCCGAGTCGGTGGACCTGCGCTGGCTCGCCGGCGCCCGCCGCGTGGGGGTCACTGCCGGAGCCTCCGCCCCACCACACCTGGTCGACGAACTGCTCACCTGCCTGTCCGGCCTCGGCCGGATCAGGGTCCGGGAGGCCAGCGTCACCGAGGAGAACGTCCAGTTCCAGCTGCCCAAGGAGGTGGTCTGACCATGTCCATGCCCCTGCGCCAGTCCTTGAAGATCGGTGCCTACCTGATGAAGCAGAAGGCCCTGCGGCGCGAGAAGTTCCCGCTCCTGGTCGAGCTCGAACCGCTCTTTGCGTGCAACCTGGCCTGTTCCGGCTGCGGCAAGATCCAAAAGCCGGCTGACGAGCTGCGACGGCGGATGCCCGTGCAGCAGGCCCTGGATGCCATGGAGGAGTGCGGCGCCCCGATGGTCTCGATCGCGGGTGGCGAGCCGTTGATGCACCCGCAGATCGACGACCTGGTCAACCAGCTGGTGGCGCGCAAGAAGTTCGTCTTCCTGTGCACCAACGCCATGCTGGTGCGCAAGTGGTGGGACCGGTTCGACTTCAAGCCGTCGCCCTACTTCGCGTTCACCGTCCACATCGACGGCCTGCGCGAACGGCACGACGCCTCGGTCAACCACGAAGGCGGCTTCGACGAGGCGGTCGAGGCGATCAAGTGGCTGAAGGCACGCGGCTTCCGGGTCACGACCAACTCGACCTTCTTCACCTCGGACACCCCACAGAACATCATCGACGTCCTCGACTTCCTCAACGACGACCTCCAGGTCGACGAGATGATGCTCTCCCCGGCCTACGCCTACGAGAAGGCGCCCGACCAGGAGCACTTCCCCGGGGTCGCCGAGACGCACGCGCTGTTCAGCAAGGCCTTCGCAGACGGCCGCCGCAAGCACTGGCGGCTCAACCACTCCCCGATGTTCCTCGACTTCCTCGAGGGCAAGGTGGACTTCGGCTGCACCGCGTGGGGCATCCCGTCATACTCCCTGAACGGCTGGCAACGGCCGTGCTACCTGATGGCCGACGGCTACACCACGACCTACCGGGAGCTGATCGAGACGACCGACTGGGACTCCTACGGCCGCGGCAAGGACGACCGGTGCGCCAACTGCATGGCCCACTGCGGCTACGAGCCCACGGCGGTGCTCGCCACCATGGGATCGCTCCGCGAGTCCATCCGGGCGGTCAGGGGGGCCTGATGACCACCATCGGCGCGCTTCCCGAGGTGATCGATCCGGCAGGGCTCCGGCGACTGCCGGCGGCCGAGCTGCCCCGGTTGGCACAGGAACTGCGCGACCTCCTCATCTCGTCGGTCACGCGCACGGGCGGCCACCTCGGGCCCAACCTCGGAGTCGTGGAGCTGACCATCGCGGTGCACCGCGTCTTCGAGTCACCGCGCGACGCCATCGTCTGGGACACGGGCCACCAGGCCTACGTCCACAAGATGCTGACCGGGCGCCGACACCGCTTCGGCAGCCTGCGGCAGGAGCACGGGCTGTCCGGCTACCCCAACCGCGCCGAGAGTCCGCACGACATCGTCGAGAACTCGCATGCCTCGACGGCGCTGTCGTATGCCGATGGGCTGGCCAAGGCGGCGCAGGTGCAGCGGACCGCGCGCGCGGTCGTGGCGGTCATCGGGGACGGCGCGATGACCGGCGGGCTCGCCTGGGAGGCGCTGAACAACATCGGCGGGGCGCCCGACCGCCCGGTGGTCATCGTGCTCAACGACAACGGGCGTTCCTACTCGCCCACGGTCGGGGCGCTGGCACGACACCTGGCCGAGCTGCGGGCGGGCACCGCTCGGGGCAACTTCTTCCGCGACCTCGGTCTCGCCTACCTCGGGCCGGTGGACGGGCACGACATCCCGGCGCTCGAGCACGCGCTGGAGTCGGCACGCAGCCTGGCCGCCCCGGTGGTGGTCCACTGCGTCACCCGCAAGGGCCACGGTTACGAGCCCGCCGAGACCGACGAGGCCGACTGCCTGCACGCCGTCCCACCCGCCCCCCACACCCCGACCGGACACCTGGTCCACGAGTCCTCCCGGGTGGAGAGCCCCGAGAGGACTCCCGCAACCGGTGTCCGGTCGGCCTCCGGTGGACCGAAGTGGACCGACGTGGTGGCGCAGGAGCTCGTGCAGCTCGCGCACCAGCGGCAGGACGTCGTCGCGATCACCGCGGCGATGATGCGCCCGACCGGTCTCTTCGACCTCGCCTGCGCCTGTCCCGAGCGGGTCTTCGATGTCGGCATCGCCGAGCAGCACGCGGTTGCCTCCGCCGCGGGTCTCGCCACCGCGGGTATGCATCCTGTGGTGGCCGTCTACTCCACCTTCTTGAACCGGGCCTTCGACCAGATGTTGATGGACGTGGCCCTGCACCGCCTGCCCGTGACGTTCGTGCTGGACCGGTCGGGGGTCACCGGGCCGGACGGGCCATCGCACCACGGCATGTGGGACGTGGCGCTGACCAACCTCGTGCCGGGCGTCCGCGTCGCCGCGCCCCGCGACGGTGACCAGCTGCGGCTGCTGCTGCGCGAGGCCGTCGCACACGAGCAGGGCCCGACCGCCGTGCGCTACCCCAAGGGCAGGGCCGGCGACCCGATCCCGGCCGTCGCACACCTCGGCGGTGCAGACGTCCTGGCACGACCGCCACACCAGTCGCCCCGACACGTGCTGCTGCTCACGGTCGGACCGCTCGCTCGTGAGGCGCTCGAGGCGGCCGAGCTGCTGCGCAAGACGGGTGTCACGGCCACGGTCGTCGACCCACGGTGGATCTCCGAGCTCGACGAGGAGGTCGTGCGCTCGGCCGGCGCCCACGACCTGGTCGTGACGGTCGAGGACAACGCGATATCAGGCGGATTCGGCGACCTGGTTGCTCGAACGCTGCGCACCGGCCGAGTCGCCGTGCCACTGGTGACTCTGGGACTCGACGACGACTTCCTGGGCATGGGTGACCGTGACGCGCTGCTGGATCAGCAGGGGCTGACCGCCGACGGCATCGCAGAGGCGGCGCGTGCCGGCCTCGAGCGCGGGAGGTCCGACGCCGCCCTGTGGCGTCCCGCCTCGGGTCTTTGAGCTCGCGCCCGGGACGCCGTACGGGTGGCTCGATAGGGTGGGGGCTTGTGACCGACTCTTCGACCCCCGCCCGTGACCGCCTGCTCGAGCTGATCAAGGACAAGGCCATCGTGCACGGCCGGGTGACCCTGTCCTCCGGCAAGGAGGCCGACTACTACGTCGACCTGCGCCGCATCACCCTCGACGGAGAGGCCGCTCCGCTCGTGGGCCAGGTCATGTCCGACCTCACCCGTGACCTCCGGTTCGACGCCGTGGGCGGTCTCACCCTCGGCGCAGACCCGGTCGCGACGGCCATGCTGCACGCAGCTGCCGCGGCCGGCGGCCGGCTCGACGCCTTCGTCGTGCGCAAGGCGGGCAAGGCCCACGGGTTGCAGCAGCGCATCGAGGGCCCCTCGATCAAGGGCCGGCGGGTGGTCGTGGTCGAGGACACGACCACGACCGGAGCCTCGCCGCTGGACGCCGTGGCCGCCGCTCGCGACGAGGGCGCGGAGGTGGTTGCAGTGGCCACGATCGCCGACCGTGCGACCGGTGCGAAGGAGAAGCTGGAGGCCGAGGGACTGACCTACGTGTCGGCATACAGCCTCGAGGAGCTGGGGCTCGCCTGACCGAATGGACCCGGGAGAGCCATCCCGGCGTCCGACCCCTGACCGGTCGTGGGCAGCTACCATCGGCCCAACGGACAACTCTAGGGGAGCCTCTCCATGTGGATCGTGATCGGCGTCATCGTCGCCATCATCGTCATACTCGGCATCTGGGCCGTGACGGCCTACAACGGGCTGATCAAGCTGCGCAACCTGGTGCAGGAGGCTTGGCACCAGATCGACGTCGAGCTCAAGAGGCGGCACGACCTGATCCCCAACCTCGTGGAGACGGTCAAGGGCTACGCCGCGCACGAGAAGGGGACCCTCGAGGGCGTCATGCAGGCCCGGTCGGCCGCGATGGCGGGCGGGGCGGGCCCGGCCGCGGCGGCGCAGAACGAGAACATGCTGACCCAGGCGCTGGGCCGACTGTTCGCCGTCGCCGAGGCCTACCCCGACCTGAAAGCCAACCAGAACTTCCTCGCACTGCAGAACGAGCTGGCCGCCACCGAGGACCGGATCGCGGCCGGCCGGCGCTACTACAACGCCAACGTGCGTCAGCTCAACACCAAGGTCGAGACCATCCCCACCAACATCATTGCCGGGATCGCCCACATCACCCGGGCGGAGTACTTCGAGGTCGAGGAGCAGGCCCAGCGGGAGGCGCCCTCGGTGGACTTCTCCACCGGAGGCAGCGCCGGTCCCGCCGGGCGAGCGGGGGCACCCGCTGGGGGAGAGCCCGGCAGCCCGGTGTCGCCTCCGTCCACCAGCCCGGTCTCCCCGCCGTCGACCAGCCCGGAGGGACCGGCTCGCTGACCCCGGCCGGGATCAGGGAGCCAAGACGCCCATGATGACCTGGTCGCGGAAGGCGCCGGCGTAGTAGAGCTTCTCGCGCAGCAGCCCTTCGCGGACGAAACCGGCCTTCTCGTAGGCCGCCACGGCGCGCGTGTTGAGCGCGTTGACCGACAGCTCGATCCGGTGCAGGCCGAGGGTCTCGAAGCCGTAGCGCACCATCAGCCGGGTCGCGTCCGAACCGAGGCCCTGTCCCTGCCGCGCGGGGTCGAGGAAGATCCCGAAGGTCGCGCACCGGTTCTGGGCCTCAGCGCCGAACAAGGCCGCGTGGCCGACGAGCTCGCAATCCAGGGTCTCGATGCAGAAGGCCGCCGAGCCGGCCGCGTCGTTGCGACTCCACCCCCGCAGCATCTCCTCGACCAGCGCATCGGGCTGCGGTTTGACCTGGTTGTTGAAGACCGCGACCTCGGGGTCGCGCCACCAGGCCTGCAGCGGGGCGAGGTCGGCGTCCCGCAGCTCGCGCAGGCGCACCCGATCGCCCCGCAGCGAGCTCCGCGCGGCCACCAGCACGTCGTCCATCGTCTCGATCTCGGCAGGCATGGCCCCGATCCTAGGCGCCGCGCCCCGCTCGGCCCTCGCGTCAGTGGAGGTAGGAGGCGCCGTTGAAGTCGAGGATCGCTCCAGAGGCCCACTCGGCGCCCGGCTGGGCCAGCGCCATGATCGCCGCGGCCACCTCCCGGGGCATCGCCACCCGGCCGAACGGGCTCTGGGCGCGCACCGCATCGCCCTCCGGCCCGTCGAGCACGGCGGCGCCCATGTCGGTCGCGATGAAGCCGGGGGCGATGCCGACACAGCCGATTCCATGCGGGGCCAACGCCACGGCGAGCGACTGGGTCATCGCGTGCACGCCGGCCTTGCTCGCGCCGTAGGCCGGCACCTGCGGCTCACCACGGTAGGCGCCCCGCGACCCGACCGTGACGATCCGACCGCGGGGGAACCCGGTCGCCGGCTCCACCTCGAGCATGTGCCGCGCCACGAGGTAGGTGACATTGGCCGTGCCCAGCAGGTTGACGTCGGTGGTGCGGCGCCAACCCTGGACCCACTCCTCGTATGACGAGTGCTCGACGCTCAGGTCGAGTCGCCTTCCCTGGGTGGCCGGGTCCTCGGCGAACAGCGCCGCGTTGTTGATCAGCACGTCGATCCTGCCCAGAGCGGCGGCGGCGTCGCGGACGAGCCGCTCGACCTGAGCCGGATCGGCGAGATCGCCTTGCACGAGCGCGTGCCCGTCGCCCTCGAGTCCGGCCACCACGGCCTCGGCCTCGGCGCGGGACGAGCGGTAGTGCACCGCGACCCGGTCTCCGCACGCGGAGGCGAAGAGCCGGGCCACCTCGGCGCCGACGCCTCGCGACGCTCCGGTGACCAGCACTCCTCGCTGCCGCGGCAGGTCGTGCTCGAGCGGGCTGCCTGCCATCGTGATCGTCATGGTCAGGACGGTATCGGTGTGGGCGCCCGGCCCGACAGCGTAGGCAGCGGGCAGGGGGTTTGAACGTCCTCGCCGGGGGTATAGCCCTCCTTCGGAAGTTTCAGCCCGCATGACGGAGATGAGTTCGGTCGTCGGCTGCCGCGCACCGGGACGCCCGACCGGACGAGACGGGAGTCCGCATGTTCCGACAAGTCCTCGACCCCCTCGGCTCCATTCCCGGCGACACGCTCCTGGCGCTCGTCCCTGTCGCCGTCCTCCTGGTCCTGCTGGCGGTGTTCCGGATGCCCGCCTGGCGGGCCGTGATCATCGGCTCCGCGGTGACGATCATCCTCGGCATCCTCGTCTGGAGCACCCCGGTGGGTGCGACCTTCGCGTCATACGGTCTGGGCGCGGCCACGGGCGTCTGGTCGGTCGACTGGATCGTGTTCTGGGGCGTGGTGGTCTACAACACGTTGGTCGTGACCGGTGCCTTCGGCGACTTCAAGGGTTGGCTCGTGCGCCAGGCGACGGCGGACATCCGCGTGCAGACCCTGCTGCTGGCTTGGTCGTTCGGGGCCCTGATGGAGGGTCTGGTCGGGTTCGGCTACCCGTGGGCCGTCGTGGCGCCGATCCTGATCGCCTTGGGAGTGGCCGACCTGTCCGCGATCCGCGTCGCCGCGCTGGCCAACAACGCTCCCGTCTCGTTCGGGGCGTTGGGAGCTCCGATCATCGGCCTGGCCGCCGTGACCGGCCTGCCGCTCTTTGCGTTGTCCCAGTCGATCGGGCGCATCGTCGCGATCCTGGCGCTGGCCCCGCCATGGGTGCTGATCTACCTCGTCAGTGGCAAGAAGGGGATCAGGACCGGCTGGCCGCTCGCGATCGTCGGCTCGTTCGGCTACATCGCCGGGCAGTTCCCGATCGCCGAGTTCGTCGGACCGTACCTGCCGGACATCACGGGCGCGCTGGTGTCGTTCGTCGCGCTCTTCGCGCTCCTGCGGGTCTGGCGGCCCAAGGAGGTCCTCGGCTTCGGCGGCCACGAGCTGACACCCGAGGAGGTGCGGCGGCAGGAGGCCGGGGCGTTGTCCACCGGGGACGGCCCGGGTGCCATGTCGGCCGCAGGAGGACCCGACGAGCCGGCCGCGGCCGTGGCCCCGGGTCGCGTCGTCCGCGCGCTGGTGCCGTTCGGAATCCTGATCGTGGTCGTGATCCTGTGGACCGGGCCGTGGTCGCCGCTGCCCAAGTACGTCCCCTACCAGCCGACGGTGCAGTTCATCGACTCACTGGCCGGGACCACCGGCGGCGCCTCGTGGAAGTTCGCTCCAGCCGTGGCAGGCACCGCGATCCTCGCGTCCTGGCTGCTGATCCTGGCCTACCTGCGTCCTCCGCGCTCGGCGTTCAAGGCCGTGTTCGCGCAGACCTGGCAGCAGATGTGGGGCGCGCTGCTCGTCGGCCCCTTCATCTTCGGTCTGGCCTACGTCTTCAACTACAGCGGCATGGCCAACTCGATGGCCAACGGCTTCGCCAAGGTCGGGACGGTCTACATCATCCTCGCGCCGATCCTGGGCTGGATCGCCGTCGCGCTGTCCGGCAGCAACACCTCGTCCAACGCGGTCTTCGGTCACTTCCAGTTCACGGTCGGCAAGATCCTCGGCGCGCCGGTGCTGCTGTTCCCGTCGCTGAACTCGATCGGGGCGGAGGTCGGCAAACCCGTGGCGCCGCAGACCGCGAGCGTCGGGGTGGCGACGACGAAGTTCGTGCGCAACGAGGGCGAGGTCATCCGCAACAACATGAGCTGGACGCTGATCATCCTGGTCTACCTGATCGCCATCGGGTGCCTCTACTACTTCGTCCTCCCGGCGGCGATGCGCGTGTAGCACCCACCCCGGACGGTGACCCTGCCCGCCACCGGCCCGTAACGTCCTGCGTTCCGGTTGGTGAGGCGACCGTGGCGCAGGACGTCCCGGCGTGGGCGTCGTAGGGTGAATTCTCGAGAGGAAGGAATCACCATGCACCAGCGCACCATCCCCGTCCTCGACCGGCCGGTCGGCGCGATCGGACTCGGCTGCATGGGCATGAGCTGGGCGTATGTCGCGCCCGAGGCTCGTGACGAGGCCGCCGGGATCGAGGTGATCCACCACGCGTTTGACGCGGGCGTCACGCTGCTGGACACCAGCGACTACTACGGAGCGGGGCACAACGAGCGGCTCGTCGGTCGGGCCCTCGAGGGACGCCGGGACGAGGCGGTCCTCGCCACGAAGGTGGGCCTCGTGTCGACGGGCGAGCCGAACGCCCCTGCGACAGCGCGGGACGGACGGCCCGAGCACATCCGGGAGGCGGTCGACGCCAGCCTCACCCGCCTCGGCACCGAGGTCATCGATCTCTACTACCTGCACCGCGTCGACCCGGACGTCCCGCTCGAGGAGACCTGGGGCGCCATGGCGGAGCTCGTCTCCGACGGCAAGGTGCGCGCCCTCGGGCTCAGCGAGGTGTCCGTCGAGCAGTGCGACCGCGCGCAGGCGATCCATCCGGTCGCCGCGGTGCAGTCGGAATTCTCGCTGTGGACCCGCGACGCACGTGGCGGCAGCACCGCCGACGGTGCCCCGGCCGGTGACGTGGTGGCCTGGACGGCCCAGCACGAGGCGGTGTTCGTGCCGTTCTCACCGCTCGGTCGGGGGTTCCTGACCGGGGCGCTCGACACGAAGACGATCGATGCGTCCGACTTCCGCGGACGGTTGCCACGGTTCACGGGCGACGCGGGCGCGGCAAACCAGGCGATCGTCGACGTCGTGCGGGCCGTGGCGACCCGGCACGGTGTGCCCCCGGCCGAGGTGGCGCTGGCATGGGTGCTGGCCCAGGGCGACCACGTCGTCCCGATCCCCGGCACCACCAAGGTCAAGAACCTCGAAGCCAACATCGCGGCGACCGACCTGGCACTGACCGATGAGGACCTGACCGAGCTGGACGGCATACCGGCGGCAGTGGGCACGCGCTACTGAGTGGCGCCGCGTCCGGCTAGTGCTGGTCGGAGACGTCGTCGGCGCGGTGAGGCGCCTGCCCGGAAGCCTCGACGGACCCGGCGTTCGTGCCGGTCCGTGACTGGCGCCGGTGCCGGACGTACTCGACCACCGCCGGCACCAGCGAGAACGCCACGATCACCAGGATCGCGAGCTCGAGGTTGTCCTGCAGTGCGGGGAACTGCTTGCCCAGGAAGTAGCCGAGCAGGGTGATGCTGCACGCCCACAGCAGGGCCCCGATCCCGCTCCAGGTGAAGAACCGGCGCCGTTCCATCCGGCCCACGCCCGCCACCACGGTGATGAAGGTGCGCACGATCGGCACGAACCGGCCGATCACCAGGGCCTTGTTGCCGTGCTTGTCGAAGAAGGCGTGGGTCTGGTCGAAGTACTTCTTCTTCAGGAGCCGGCCGTCCCGCTCGTAGAGCGGCTGCCCGACCGCCCGCCCGATCTCGTAGCCCGCGACGTTGCCGGCGAAGGCCGACGCGCTGAGGATCAGCAGCGCGACCCACAGGTGCATGTGCACGCTGCCGTTGGAGATGAACAGGCCCATCGCGAACAGCAGCGAGTCGCCCGGCAGGATCGGGAAGAGCAGCCCGCACTCGATGAAGACGATCAGCACGCTGACCCAGAAGAACTGGTCCCCGAACTGCTGCAGCAGGTAGTTGGGGTCCATCCACTCGGGACCCAGCGCAGGCATCACACGCACGAGGGTACGTGACGGAGTCTGTGCCGGTGCTGAGAGAGTGAATGTCGTGAGCGAGGACCAGCAGGACGTGGGCGTCGGTCCGTGGCGGGGCTCCTGGCCGGTCGACGCGAACGGCCGGCCGGACCCTCGGTATGACGTGTCGCTCCTGACGGAGGGAGACCGCCGCAACGTCGTGGACCGCTATCGCTACTGGACCCACGAGGCGATCGTCGCGGACCTGCGGACCCGGCGGCACGACTTCCACGTGGGCGTGGAGAACTGGGGCCACGACTTCAACATCGGCTCGGTGATCCGCACCGCCAACGCGATGGGCGCGGCCGCGTTCCACATCATCGGCCGGCGTCGCTGGAACCGTCGCGGCGCCATGGTCACCGACCGCTACCAGCAGGAGCACCACCACCCGACCGTCGCGGACCTGGCCGCCTGGGCGAGCATGGCGGGTCCGGCGGGTCCGGCGGCGGCGAACGGCGAGGGACCGGCCGGCATACCGATCATCGGCATCGACAACCTGCCCGGGTCGCGCCCGATCGAGACCTTCGACCTGCCGCGGCACTGCCTGCTGCTGTTCGGGCAGGAGGGGCCCGGGCTGAGCGCCGAGGCGGTCGCGGCCAGCGCCGTGGTGCTCGACATCAGCCAGTTCGGCTCGACCCGCTCGATCAACGCGGGCGCCGCCGCGGCGATCGCGATGCACGCCTGGGTCCGCCGCCACGTCTTCGACCAGCCCGTCACCGCCCCCACGCCCACTCCCGCCCCCACTCCCACCTCCCGCGCTCGTGGGCAATGATCGTTGGGTTTGGTCGCAAACCCAACGATCATTCCGGGCGAGCGGTCAGGGGGTCAGGCCGGTGTGGGCGGCGGCGAAGGCCAGCAGGTCGGCCGTCTCGGCGGCGACCACGCTGGATGGCTTGCCCATGCCGTGGCCGGCGGAGGTCTGCACCCGCGTCAGCACCGGCGCCGGACCGCGCTGGGCGTGCTGCAGCGTGGAGGTGAACTTGTGGCTGTGCGCCGGCACCACGCGGTCGTCGTGGTCGCCCGTGGTCACCAGCGTCGCAGGGTATGCCGTGCCCTCGCGCACGTTGTGCAGCGGCGAGTAGGCGCGGATCACCTGGAACATCTCGGGGTCGTCCGGCGAGCCGAAGTCGGAGGTCCACGCGCCGCCGATGGTGAACCTGTGGAACCGGAGCATGTCGTGCACTCCGACGGCGGGCAGGGCGACGGCCGCGAGCTCGGGCCGCTGGGTCATGGTCGCGCCGACCAGGAGGCCCCCGTTGCTGCCGCCGTGGAGCGCCAGCTGTGCGGGCGTGGTGACCCCCTCGGCCTGCAGCGCCTCGGCGATGGCGATGAAGTCGTCAAACACGTTCTGCTTGTGGCGCAGCCGGCCAGCGTCGTGCCAGGCCGCGCCGTACTCGCCGCCCCCACGCAGGTTGGCGATGGCCAGCACCCCACCCGCCGCGAGCCAAGCCGGCCACGCCGGCCGGAAGTCGGCCAGGACGGGGACGTCGAAGCCGCCGTAGCCGTAGAGCAGGGTCGGGCGCGGCTGGTCCAGATCGAGGTCCGCGCGGTGGACCAGGAAGTAGGGCACCCTCGTGGCGTCCTTGCTGGTGGCGCGGCGCCGCTGCGTCACCACCTCGGGAGGGGTGAACGTGCCTCCCTCGGGCAGGGGCAGCCTCGTGAGCGTGCCGGTCGACAGGTCCAGGTGCAGCGGCTGCGAGCGCGTCGTGACGGTCGAGACCCCGATGAACACGTCCGGCGTCCCCACGTGGGCGGACAGGCCGGTGAGCCCGCCCGGACCGACCGCCACCTCTCCGCGGGGCGTCCCGTCGAGCCCGTAGCGGCGCAACCGGGGCTGGGCGTCCTCCAGCGAGTAGGCGATCAGCTCGTCGCCACCGGCCACCACGTGGAGCAGGGTGGCGTCGGACTCCGGCAGCACCGGGGCGAACTCAGCTCCTCCGGTCTCGCGGGCCCGGCCCAGGTCGACCTTGACGACGCGACCGGCCGGCGCGTCGGCGTCGGTGCGCAGGTAGAGCTCGTCACCGTCGGTGCGGATGAACTCATAGGCCGCACAAACCTCGTCGACGACCCGCACCGGCTCGCCGAGGCGCGACCCGGCCGGCCCGTCCTCGACGGGGAAGGCCCACAGCCGGTTGTTGCGCTCAGTGCCTTCGGCCAGGTGGACGATGACCCACCGCCCGTCGTGCGAGGTCTCCGGCGTCGCGAAGAGCCTTGGCTGGTCGGGGAACTCGAGCACCAGCTCGTCCTCGGGCTGTGGCCGCCCCAGCCGGTGCAGCATCAACCGGCCCCCTGGCAGCTCGCTCGCATCGGTGCCGGTCGCGCCACCCTGCGTGGGGAAGTGCAGATAGAGGTATGACGCGTGGTCCGGAAGCCAGGTCGCCAGGGAGAACTTGACCTGCTCCACCACATCGTCGACCGGCTCCCCGGTGGCCAGGTCGAGCACCCGGATGGTCATCCAGTCGCTGCCGGCGTCGCTCAGCGCATAGGCCAGGAGTGAGTCGTCGAGACTCACCGTGACCCCACCGACTGACGTGGAGCCGTGTGCGGACAACTGATTGGGGTCGATGAGCACGCGGCCGCCGGAAGCCACGTCCTCGGGCGAGCGGACGGCATACCAGACGTCCTGCTCCTGCGTGCCGTCGTTGCGTGTGACGACGAGGTGCGTTCCGTGCCGGTCGGGCACGCCGACGCGCGGGCTGCCGACGATGCCCTCCATCACCCGTTGGAACCACGCTCGCGCCGGCAGGGCGGACAGGTGCTCCTGCGTGACGGCGTTCTGGGCGGCGACCCACGCCTTGGTCTCGCCGGAGTCCGGGTCCTCGAGCCAGCGGTAGGGGTCGGGCACTTCGACCCCGTGCAGCACCTCCACCGTGTCGTCGCGTCGGGTGGCCGGGTAGGCGCGAGCGTGATCGGTCATGCGGAGTTCTCCTCGTGCCGGTGGCGGGGCTGCCTTCTCGACCCTAACGGGCAGGCCGGCCCGCGGTCCCCGGTCACGGTTGGAGGAGGCCCCTGCTGCTCCCGGGACGAACATGGAAGGATCGGAGCAGGGCAGCGGCGCGCGCCGACTGCCACCGACGGACCACTGCCGGAGCAAGGAGCCCAGATGCCCATCGCCACCCCCGAGGTCTACGCCGACATGCTTGCCCGCGCGAAGGCCGAGTCCTTCGCCTACCCCGCGATCAACGTCACCTCCAGCCAAACCCTCAACGCCGCGATCCGTGGCTTCGCCGAGGCGGGCAGTGACGGGATCGTCCAGGTCTCCACCGGCGGTGCCGAGTACCTCTCCGGCCCGACCGTCAAGGACATGGTCGCCGGCTCACTGGCGCTGGCGTCCTACGCCGAGCAGGTCGCGAAGAACTACGACGTCAATATCGCGCTGCACACCGATCACTGCCCGAAGGACAAGCTCGACGGCTTCGTCCGTCCGCTGCTCGCGGCGTCGACCGAGCGGGTCAAGGCCGGCGGCACGCCGTGGTTCCAGTCGCACATGTGGGACGGCTCGGCGGTGCCGCTCGAGGAGAACCTGCGGATCGCCGAGGAGCTGCTCGAGCTGGCGGCCGCGGCACACGTCGTGCTCGAGGTGGAGATCGGGGTCGTGGGCGGCGAGGAGGACGGCGTGGCCAACGAGATCAACGAGAAGCTCTACACCACGCCCGAGGACGCGCTGGCCACCGCCGAGGCGCTGGGGCTAGGCGAGAAGGGCCACTACCTCACGGCGTTGACGTTCGGCAACGTCCACGGCGTCTACAAGCCGGGCAACGTCAAGCTGCGCCCCGACATCCTCAAGGACGCGCAGGAGGCGGTGGCGAAGGCCAAGGGACTGGAGCCAGGTGCCAAGCCGTTCGACCTGGTCTTCCACGGCGGCTCCGGCTCGTCCGCCGAGGACATCGCCGCCGCGGTGAGCTACGGCGTCATCAAGATGAACGTGGACACGGACACGCAGTACGCGTTCACCCGGCCGGTCGCGGGCTACATGCTGACCAACTACGAGGGCGTGCTCAAGGTCGACGGCGAGGTCGGCAACAAGAAGCAGTACGACCCTCGTTCGTGGGGCAAGGAGGCGGAGGCCGCGATGGCGGCGCGCGTCGTGGAGGCGTGCGAGCACCTGAGCAGCGCGGGGACCAGCCGGTGACCGCGGGGCAGAACCTGCTGGGCATCCCCCCGACGAACCTGCCGGACGACCCCGCCGCGGCCAAGCTGGAGGAGGGCGTGCATCCCGAGCAGGTCGCCGCCGCCTACCCGACGTCCTCCCTGGCGTGGGCCCAGCTGGCCGAGGACGCACTGGCCGACGGGCTGACCGTGCAGGGCTACGCCTATGCCCGCACCGGCTACCACCGCGGGTTGGACGCCCTGCGCAAGAACGGCTGGCGCGGGCAGGGACCGGTCCCGTGGTCGCACGAGCCCAACCGCGGCGTGCTGCGGGCCTTTGCCGCCCTCGCCCACGCCGCGGCCGCGATCGGAGAGACGGACGAACAGCAGCGGTGCACCCAGCTGCTGCGCGACTCCTCGGCCGAGGCGGCCGCAGAGCTCGGCCTCTGACGTCGTGCGGGGCCGGTCGAGCACGGACGAGGAGCGGGCGTTCCGCGAGATGGTGCGCGCCTACCTCGAGGACAAGGTCCTGCCGCGCACCCCGGAGTGGGAGCGCGCGGGGCTGACCCCCAAGAGCCTGTATGCCGAGCTGGGCGCCCTGGGCGTCACCGGTGTGCAGGTGCCGGAGGAGTTCGGGGGCGGTGGCGAGAGCAGCTATCGCTACAACGCGATCTTCGGTGAGGAGGTCGCACGCAGCGGGGCCTCGGCCGGCGCGGTGCAGCTGCACCTCAACGTGGTGCTGCCCTACTTCCTGCACTATGCGAACCGCGAGCAGCAGGAGCGCTGGTTCCCCGGATTCGTGTCGGGAGAATCGGTCTCGGCGATCGCGATGACCGAGCCCGGGACCGGTTCGGACCTGGCCGGCATCTCGACGACGGCGGTCCGCGCCGGAGACGACTACGTCCTCTCCGGCGCCAAGACCTTCATCACCGGCGGCATCCAGGCCGACCTCGTCGTCGTGGTGGCCCGCACGGCGCGCGACGCGAAGGACCGCCGAGCCGGCCTCACCCTGCTCGTGGTCGAGGAGGGCATGCCGGGGTTCACCCGCGGCCGGAAGCTGGACAAGCTGGGCCTGCGCTCGCAGGACACCGCGGAGCTGTCGTTCCAGGACGTGCGGGTGCCGGTCGCCAACCGGCTCGGCGACGAGGGGGCCGCGTTCGACCAGCTCACGGCCAACCTGCCGCAGGAGCGGCTGTCCATCGCCGTCCACGCGCAGGCGGCGAGCGAGCGGGCGATCGAGCTCACCACGGCATACACCTTGGAGCGCAAGGCTTTCGGCACGCCGGTCGCGTCGTTCCAGAACACCAAGTTCGTCCTGGCCGACCTCTCCGCCAAGGTGGAGGCGGGCCGGCACCTGCTCGACCGGGCGCTGGAGGAGCTCGACGCGGGCACGCTGTCGGGCGCTGACGCCGCGCGGACCAAGCTGTTCACCACCGAGCTGGAGGGCGAGGTCATGGACGCCTGCCTGCAGTTGCACGGCGGTTACGGCTACATGCTGGAGTACCCGATCGCCCGGATGTATGCGGACGCCCGCGTCTCGCGGATCTACGGCGGGTCCAGCGAGATCATGAAGGTCATCATCGCCAAGGACCTTGGCCTCTGAGCTGCGTCAGCCGGGGCCGGAACGGGTTGGCGCCGCTGCCGGTTGGGGCGCCTTGCGCACGAACAGCTGGTAGGCCGCCAGGCCCATGAACAGCAGCAGCGCCACCTCGTTGAGGATCCCGCCCCACTGCCACGCCGCCGTGTTGTCCAGCCCGTCGCCGGCGATGAGCCGCAGCAGCAGCGACAGGTGCAGCAGCGCGAGCGGCAGGTAGAGCACGCGGGAGTAGGGCAGTGGCCGCCCGAGCACCGAGGGCACGATGACCGGCGCGTGCGCGAAGATCATCGAGATCACGAAGCCGAGGAAGAGCGCGTGCAGCATCGCGTCATACGACGCCTGGTGCGATATCGCCTTGGTCATGTGGCCGAACACGATCCAGAGCACCCCGGTCGTGGCCAGCCAGGCGTAGCCGGACAGCAGCGCGACCGCCATGTAGCGGGTCAGGCCGCTGGTGCGCACGGTGCGGCGGGCGAGGTCGTAGCGGCTCAGCCAGGCGGCCAGCGCGAGCGCGCCGACGCCCGCGATCCGGACGCCCGTCTGCTCGGCGACGGTGGAGACGACCAGTCCGGCCGCAAAGACCAGGGCGGCCACCGCGAACACCCGGTGCGCTCGCGTCGACGACCCGGTCAGTCGGGACAGCTCGAGCCGCTCCCCGGTGATGGTGAGCACGAGGAAGCCCGCCATCCAGGGCAGGAACCGGTAGACCTCCCACCCCGCGAGCCACAGGCAGCCGGCGACGACCCAGCACACGGCCCCGGAGGCCAGCACCACGTTGTGCAGCGAGCGCTGGATCCGGTCGATCGCCACGAAGACGGCGACCAGCACGACACCGCCGATGGTGACCAACAGGGCCGGTATGCCGTCCGGGATCGCCACGAGGACGCCGAGACCACCGATCGCCGCGGCCGCCGGGCCGAGGTAGGCCCAGGCGGCACCCAGCGCGACGGCGCGCTCGAGCGCGATGACGGTGCCGAGGAAGCCGAGGATCATCATCGGCCCGTGGCCCTCGTGCAGGCTGGTGCCGCCGCTCGGCAGCGGCAGCCCGAGGTGGACCAGGCCGGACCAGAGCGCGGCGAGCAGGATCACGACGGCGCCGATCATCAACGGCGCCACCCATCCGGCCCGTCGGCCCCGGCTGGTGGTCAGTCCGATGGTCGGGACGGTCACCGCTCCCACCCGAGCTCCTGCTTGGCCCGGTGGCTCATCATGTCCGTGCTCCAGGGCGGCTCCCAGATGATCTGCAGGTCGACGTCGCTCACTCCCGGGGCACCCCACAGGGCACCGCGCACGGCGTCGTCCATGTAGGCGCTGAGTGGGCAGCCGGGGGTGGTCAGGGTCATCCGGACGAGGGCGACCCCGTCGGACGAGACCCGGATGCCGTAGACGAGCCCGAGGTCGACGATGTTGACGCCGATCTCGGGATCGATGACGCCGTGCAGGAGGTCCTGGAGCATCTGCACGTCCGGCTTGTCCTGCAGCCAGCCGCTGACCGACAACGGCGTGGCCCCGTTGGAGCCGTCACCCGCCGGGAGGTCCGGCGATGGCGGGATCGGGGACCCGCCGCGCTCACGGGTCCAGAAGGCCATCTCAGGCCGCGACGCGGCCGATGCGAACGCGCCAGGTCTCCGGGCCCTCCTCGAGGTAGTCCCAGCTGAACTGGCCCTCGTGCTCCGCGGCGAACTGGTAGTACAGCGGCTTCGGGTCGTGGTCGTTGACGAGCACGAAGCCCTGGCCCGCGTCGAGTGCGTGGTAGGTCTCGAAGATCAGCTGGTGGCGTCGGGCCGGGAGCTCGGTGCGGACGTCGAGCTGCTGGTCTGCTTCGGGCATGGTCAGTCTCCTTGCGGTGTGCGGTCCGGGGCCGAGTGGCCCAGGTGTGGGGTGTTCGTCGGGTCCGGCAGCCGCGCGAGGTAGTGCATCGTGCCGTTGAGCCGCTCTGCCGCGGCCGGGTTCGAGTGGCGGACCTCCGACCAGGCCCGGGCCGCGAGGCGGCTGGCCTGGTCGGGGTCCCCGGCCTCGCCGAGCCCACGCAGGGCCCGGATCAGGACCCGCAGGAGGCGCTCGGAGTCGGCCGGCGGGGTCCCTGCGGGCGTGCTGTTGGCGGTGTCCGGTGGGCGGGGATCGAGCCGCGAGCCCATGCCGATCCTCCTCGGTGACGCCGCCAAGCTGTTGACCTGCTGAGGCTAGATCCGATTTATCCGAAGTGTCCCGTGTTTATTGGGTGAGGCACCTCACGCCCTGGCCCGGGCGAAACTCGGTCCGGACGGTCCGGACGGTCCGGACGGTCCGGACGGTTCAGCCGAAGCGAGCCTCGCGCACCGCGTGCCGCTGGTGCTCGGCCACGGCCGCGTTGCCGACCGCGAGGGTCACCCGGTCGCCGCTGGCCTCGTCGCGGTAGGAGACGTAGATCGTTCCGGCGGCACCCTGCGCCCCGACCCGCTTCCAGTGCTTGCCGCCCGGGTCTGCGTGGGAGAACAGTGCCCGGACCGCGCCGCTGGTGGCATAGCGCGAAGCGTCGGCGCGACGCCCCGCGCCCCAGGCACGGACCAGATCGTCGGCGTATGCCGTGGCGTCGCCCGGCAGGGCAGGCGCCGGATGGGTGGCGGGCGCCAACGGGTTGCTGGGCGCCGCCGTCCGGGCCGACGTGCTCGACGACGTGCTGGGCGACGCGGGACTGCTGGCGGGAAGGCTCGATGCGCTGGGGGCCGGTGTCGGCGCGCCAGCAGTGCTGGCAGCGGCCGGGCTGCTCGGGGCGGTGCCGGGGGCCGGCTCACCGCTCGCGACGGGTGCCGGTGATCCGGTGGATCCGTTTCCGGCCTCAGTGGCAGTCCCGCAGGCGGTGATGAGCCCGAGGCTTGCGCTCGCGGCGAGCGCGAGGACTGCGAGGCGTGGGCGGGTGGCCATGGAAGGTCGCTCCCTCATCGACGGGTGCTGCTGGTGCCCCCTCCGACGTCCGAACCGGCCCGCGGGTTGGGTGGTGCGAGTGAACCCGAGACCGGGCACACTGCATCCCCCGATGGGTGCAGCGTCCGGTGGCCTCCGGCGACGCAGTGGTGCCGGGGCCCGGGACCCGCGTGGGATCCCGGCTCCCGGCACCGCCCCCTGCATCTCACGTCCGGCCGGGGGCCGTCCGCCGCCGTGCTCGGATGTTCCCCTGCCACGTCCGCACGGCGGGGACCATGATGCCGTGTGAAGTGACCGGATGGTGGCACAACATTGCCAATGTCCATAAAATGCCACGAAATGAAGGGTCAACTCGCCGTCCTCAACGTCTCGCCTCGCGCCGAGTCGCTCTACCGCCGAGTCCTGCGGGCCACCTCCACCGACCTGGCAGGACACGCGACCGAGCTCGGGTGGCGCGAGATCGACGCGGCCGAGGCGCTGGAGGAGCTGCTGACCGCGGGCCTGGTGCGGCACCGGCCCGACGGCACGATCCAGGTGGACCATCCCCGCGCCGCGCTCGAGCGGCTGATCGATGCGGAGGAGGCCCGCCTTGACGACCGACGCCGTGAGCTGGCCGCCGCCCGGGGGGCGATCAGCCAGTTCACCGAGGACCACAGCTTCGGGCAAGCCGGAGCGAGACACCCCGTCACGGGTTGGGAGACGGTCGCGCCCGAGGTGGCCCCCAGCGTCGTGGAATACCTCTCGCGCACCACGGGCGGCCTGATCCGGTCGTGCGTGCAGAGCCTGGACATCGGACCCGGCCTCGACCACGACGCCGTGCGCACGACGCAGTCGGCGCTGATCGCCGGACGGGAGCAGCGGACCCTCTATCCCATGGTGGCCCTGTCCGACCCGAACGGTCGCGACTGGATGCACTCCTGGGCCCGGGTCGGTGAGCAGCAGCGGGTGATGGAACGCCCACCGCACGACTTCGCGGTCTTCGGGTCCAACGCCGTGATGGCGGCCGTCGAGTGGGGCGCGCCCACGGGCGGCTACGTCGTCATCCGCGACGCCATGCTGGTGCAGGCATTCAGCACCGTCTTCGACCAGGCCTGGCGGCTGGCGCTCCCGGTGCACGACGGCTCCGACGCCTCCGCCGACGACCGCCGGCTGCTGGGGATGCTCGGCAGCGGGTTCAAGGACGAGGCGATCGCCCGCTACCTGGGCTGGGGCGTGCGCACGGTGCGACGGCGGGTCTCCCGGCTGATGGACGAGCTGGGGGTCGACTCGCGGTTCCAGCTCGGCGCCGCGGCGCAACGGCGGCACCTGCTGGACGGCGACATCCTGCGCTGACCCAGGGGCCGCGCGGCATACGGAAGTGGTGGGGGAGGGGCTGGTGCACGGCATACCGGCTGGTGAACGACGACGCAGCACCAGGGGCGCACCCGGTAACCTTTGGCCGCACGGGCCCTGCGGCGAGCGGGGCTCGCGTCGTGCCTGCGACACCGACGACCGGGCGCGGAACGCACACGCGTGCAGCGACGAGAAGGTGGGTGGCCGGGATGCCGGCGATCGTGCTGGTGGGAGCCCAGTGGGGCGACGAGGGCAAGGGCAAGGCGACGGACCTGCTGGGGAGCAGGCTCGACTATGTCGTGAAGTTCAACGGCGGCAACAACGCCGGTCACACGGTCGTCATCGACGGCGAGAAGTACGCCCTGCACCTGCTGCCCAGCGGCATCCTCACGCCGGGCTGCATCCCGGTCATCGGCAACGGCGTCGTCGTCGACCTCGGCGTGCTGTTCGAGGAGATCGACGCGCTCGAGGCGCGCGGGATCGACACCAGCACGCTCGTCGTGAGCGCCAACGCACACCTCATCGCGCCCTACAACCGGGTGCTCGACAAGGTCACCGAGCGGTTCCTCGGGTCGCGCAAGCTCGGCACCACCGGCCGGGGGATCGGCCCCACATATGCCGACAAGATGAGCCGGATCGGCATCCGGGTCCAGGACCTCTACGACGAGTCGATCCTGCGGCAGAAGGTCGAGGCCGCACTCGACGTCAAGAACCAGATGCTGCTCAAGGTCTACAACCGTCGCGCCGTCGAGGTGGACGAGGTCATGGCTGAGTTCCTCCGGTATGCCGACCGGTTGCGTCCGATGGTGGCCGACACCTCGCTGGTCCTCGCCAAGGCGCTGGACGAGGGCAAGAACGTGCTCTTCGAGGCCGGCCAGGCGACGCTGCTGGACGTCGACCACGGGACCTACCCGTTCGTCACTTCGTCCAACGCGATCTCGGCGGGCGCCTGCACCGGGGCCGGCGTGCCGCCCACGCGGATCGACCGGGTCACCGCGATCCTCAAGGCGTTCACGACCAGGGTGGGGGAGGGGCCGTTCCCGACCGAGCTGCACGACGAGGTCGGTGACCGGTTGCGGGAGATAGGCCGCGAGTTCGGCACCACGACGGGACGACCGAGGCGGATCGGCTGGCTGGACACCGTGATCGGGCGCTACGCCGCGCGGATCAACGGTGTCACCGACTTCGTGATCACCAAGCTCGACAACCTCGACACCTTCGACGAGATCCCGGTCTGCGTGGCCTATGACGTCGACGGGGTGCGGCACGACGAGATGCCGATGACCCAGACCGACTTCCACCATGCGAAGCCGATCTACGAGGTGCTGCCGGGGTGGAAGTCCGACATCTCGGGCTGTCGCAGCTATGACGAGCTGCCGGCCAACTGCCGGGCCTACGTCGAGTTCGTCGAAGGGCAGGTCGGGGCCCGGGTCTCGGTGATCGGTGTCGGCCCGGGGCGCGACGAGGTCATCGAACGCCACTCCCTGCTCGGCCACGACTGACCTGTGCTCGGTCCAACCCGGTTTGCTCGCGTCAAGCCGGTGTCCAGCGGGTCGGAAGCGGCCTCACGCGAGCAAAGCGGCCTCACGCGAGCAAAGCGGCCGGCACGGAGCACGCGGAGCACCGGCGCGCGGCGCGGGCGCAGGGCGGGCAACGTGGTTTGGGAGGATGAGGAGTATGACGGACACGGCGCGGAACGCAGACACGGTCGCCGCGAGCGCGGGCACCGACCGGGGCATCGACGGCGACTGGGTCTCGCGGCTCGCGGACGAGGTCGTGGTCGAGGCGAAGCGCCGCGGCATGGACACGATCGTCTGCGCCTCGGGCATCAGCCCCTCCGGGCCGGTCCACCTGGGCAACCTTCGCGAGGTCATCACGCCGCACCTGGTCGCCGACGAGATCAAGCGGCGCGGGATCGCCTGCGAGCACATCATGTCGTGGGACGACTACGACCGCTTCCGCAAGGTGCCGTTCGGCGTCGGGGTGGACGAGTCCTGGAACCAGCACATCGGCAAGCCGCTGACCTCCGTCCCGCCGCCTCCCGGCAGCGCGCACGACAGTTGGGCCGAGCACTTCAAGGCCCCGCTCGTCGACGCGCTGACCCGGATGGGCATCGAGTTCCGCGGCATCAGCCAGACACAGCAGTACACCTCCGGCGCCTACCGCGAGCAGATCCTGCACGCCATGCGCGAGCGGGCCCACATCGACGAGGTCCTCGGTCGCTACCGCACCAAGGCGGCCGACCCGGCCGCCGTCGTGGCGGGGCAGGCGAAGAAGCTCGACGCGGACCAGGAGGCCGCCGCGGCCGAGGCAGCCGAGGGCTCTGGCGCGGCCAGCGAGGACGACGGCACCGCCGCGACCGGCTACTACCCCTACAAGCCCTACTGCGACGTCTGCCAGCGCGACACGACGACGGTCACGGCCTACGACGACGAGACCACCGCGCTCACCTACACCTGCGCCTGCGGGCACGGACGCACCGTGCTGCTCTCGGAGAGCAACCACGGCAAGCTGGTCTGGAAGGTCGACTGGCCCATGCGGTGGGCCTACGAGGGCGTCGTCTTCGAGCCCTCTGGGGTCGACCACCAGTCACCCGGCTCGTCCTTCGTGGTGGGTGGGCAGCTGGTCCGCGAGATCTTCGGTGGCGAGCGCCCCGTCGGACCGATGTATGCCTTCGTCGGCATCAAGGGGATGGCCAAGATGAGCTCGTCCAAGGGGGGAGTCCCGACCCCCGCGGAGGCGCTGGAGATCATGGAGCCGGCGATCCTGCGGTGGCTCTATGCCCGGCGCAAGCCGTCCCAGTCGTTCGACATCTCCTTCGGTCAGGAGATCCAGCGCCTGTATGACGAGTGGGATGCCTTGGTGCGCAAGGTCACCGGCGACTCGGCGCAGCCGGGTGACCTGGCGGCATACCAGCGGGCGAGCTCGACCGCGGCAGGCGAGCTGGCCCGCACGCCCCACCCGCTGCCGTTCCGCACCCTCGCGTCCGTGGTCGACATCACCACCGGCCACGACGACCAGACGCTGCGGATCCTGTCGGAGCTCGACCCCGACGACCCGCTGGCGTCGCTGGACGAGGCACGTCCGCGTCTGACCTGCGCCGAGAACTGGGTCGACACGCAGGTGGCCGCGGAGGACCGCACGCGTGTCCGGGCCGAGCCCGACGCCGAGCTGCTCACCGGGATCGGCGAATCCGAGCGCGAGGAGCTGCGCGTCCTGCTCGAGGGCCACGCGGATCCTGCGCTGCCGAGGCTCGATGACGCCTGGTCGCTCGACGGCCTCACGACCCAGGTCTACGGCGTGCCCAAGGTGTTGCGCGACATCGAGGCCGACGCCAAGCTGCGCGACCCCGAGCTGTCGAAGGCCCAGCGCGAGTTCTTCAAGCTGGTCTACCGGCTGCTCATCGGCAAGGAGACCGGGCCGCGGCTGCCCACGCTGTTGCTGGCGGTCGGCCTCGACCGGACCAAGGCGCTGCTCGGCCACTGACCCGACCACCCCTGCAGCAGCGGCGAGCTGTCTCTGACCCGACACGCCACGACCCGACACGCCACCGCCCGAGGTCGTGGGGCGCGGCAGGCCGGCTCCGGTGTCACCCCTCGACGCGCAGGACGGCCATCCGGTGGGCGGCACGGGTCAGCGCGACGTAGAGCACCCGCACGCCGCCGGGTGACTCTCGGGTGATCTCGTCGGGGTCGACGATCACCGTCGCGTCGTACTCCAGGCCCTTGGTCGACATCGGGTCGACCACGACCACGCGCCGGTCGTCGTGGACCGTGGCCAGGTCGGCGGCCCAGCGCGCCGGTGTGACGACCGCGATCGATCCCTCGACCTCGCCGAGCAGCCGCACCACCGCCTTGCCGGCTGCCTCGGCCAGCCTCGAGGGCGCGACCGTCTCCTCGACCGGCTCGACGCCCGTGTCGCGGACCGCCCGGGGGATGTCGGCGTCCGGCACCTGCTCGCGCACCACGCGCGCGGCGTAGTCGAAGATCTCCTGCGCGTTGCGGTAGTTGGTGTCCATGTGGAAGCGCTGGCGGAGCTTGCTGCCGAATGCCTCCTCGCGGGCCGTGGCGGCCTCGTCCCCGTCGGGCCAGGAGCTCTGCGCCGCGTCACCGACCACCGTCCACGACGACCACCGGCCGCGCCGTCCGAGCATCCGCCACTGCATGGGCGACAGGTCCTGCGCCTCGTCCACGAGCACGTGGGCATACTCCGCCGGCTTCTCCAGGCGGCCCTGCAGCAGCCGGGCCCGGCGGTCCTGCGGGGTGAACTCCCCACGCGCCGTGGCGGGTTCGAGTCCCGTGCCGCGCGCGCCGACCGGTGAGACGTGGTACGGCGAGGCGTCGTCGAGCTCCTCGATCTCGTAGAAGCCGCGCTCCTCCGAGCGCACCTCCCGGATCGGCCCGAGCCGGGCCGCGAGGTCGTCGATCAGCGCGGCGTCGGCGACCGACCACGCGCCCGTCTCGAGGGCCCGGTCGATGGATCGGCCGAGCACCTCGACCTCCTCGGCCGACAGGATGCCCCTGCCGTAGCGGGTGAGGCGCTCGCGGTCGGCGAGCCACAGCAGCACCTCGCGGGGGTCGAGCGGCCGCCACCACTGCTCCAGGAAGGCCTCCACGTCCGGGTGATCGACGAACTTGTCGATGAACTCGGCACGTTCACCGCTGCGGACGCCCGCCCACGCGACCTCGGCGAGCCCCTGTGCGGCCGCGCTGGTGGCGAGGTTGCGCTGATGCGTCCGCAGCACCTGGTCGCGCACCCGAGCCAGGTCGGGTTGGTCGATCCGGATCGCGCGGCCCGCGACGAAGGCGCGCAGCGTCCGGGGGACGCCGGGGATGACGTCACGAGCCGCCCGGGCCAGGACCCGCCGGATCCGCAATGAGCCCTTGATCGCTGCCGCGGCAGGCGAGTCGAGACGCACGGCCGTCATCCCGTCGAGCACGTCGCCGAGCGAGCGCAACGTGACGGTCTCCTCACCCAGGGAGGGCAGGACCCGCTCGATGTATGCCGTGTAGGCGGCCGAGGGGCCCACCACCAGGATGCCGCCGGCCTCGTAGCGGCGCCGGTCGGCATACAACAGGAAGGCCGCTCGGTGCAGCGCGACGACGGTCTTGCCCGTGCCCGGGCCCCCCGTGATCTCGGTGACCCCCTTGGCGGGCGCTCGGATCGCCTCGTCCTGGTGTCGCTGGATGGTGGCGACGATGTCGCGCATCCGTTCGCCGCGGGTGCGCGTCAGGGCCGCCATGAGCGCGCCGTCGCCGACCACGACGAGGTCCTCTGGCGGTTCGACCACCATGAGGTCGTCCTCGATCCCGATCACCTCGGGGCCACGGCAGCGCAGGACCCGGCGGCGCAGGACGCCGAGCGGATCGACCGGTGTCGCGCGGTAGAACGGGGCGGCGGCGGGTGCCCGCCAGTCGATGACCAGCGGCTCGTAGTCGTCGTCCCGGACCCCGAGGCGGCCCACGTAGCGCACCTCGCGCTCCGCGCCGTCGCGGGACTCGTGCTCGAGGTCGAGGCGCCCGAAGACCAGGCCCTCGTACTGCGTCTCCAGGCTCGCGCGGCGTCGGCCGGCGCTGTAGACGAGCGCGTCCCGCTCGAACAGGCCGGTCAGCTCCTCGTCGCGGATGTCTCCCGTGCGGTCGGTGCGACCGCGGGACAGACCCTCCGCCTCGACGAGGTCCACCCGGGCGGTCGCCTTGTCGAGCTCGGCGTAGACGCGGTTGACGTGGGACTGCTCCACGGCGATCTCGGCGGTGACCTCGGGAGGGGTCGACTGCGCGGTGACCTGTTCCGAAACGCTCACATGCTCCCCTGCACGACTGACGACGAGATAGGCGACCGGCGTCCGTTTCTCAAACGCCGAACGCATGAGTCTAGCCGCGTCCGCGCGGGCATGAGGTCACTGTCCGGTGATCGGCTGATCGGCCGGTCAGACCCATCCGCGCTTCGTGGCCGTGATGCCGGCCTGGAAGCGCGTGCGCGACCCCAGCCGGTCCATCAGCGCGCGCATCCGTCGCTCCACGGTCCGTTGGGAGACCCCGAGCTGGCGGGCGATCGTCGCGTCCGAGGCGCCGGCGGCCAGCAGGGTGATGATCTGGTGGTCGCGGTCGTCCAGGG
Organism: Segeticoccus rhizosphaerae; assembly: GCF_005222685.1. Classification (NCBI taxonomy): domain Bacteria; kingdom Bacillati; phylum Actinomycetota; class Actinomycetes; order Micrococcales; family Intrasporangiaceae; genus Segeticoccus; species Segeticoccus rhizosphaerae. The sequence goes on along the minus strand of NZ_SWMA01000020.1, from coordinate 37,552 downwards.
GAGAGTCCTCGACCGCACGGTGCAGCGGCGAGCCGAGGCGCCACGCCTGCTCGACCGTGGCAGAGATCGCGAGGACCAGGGCACGTGAGCGCACCAACAGCGAGCCGGCGCCGGTTTCGTCGTGGGCCGACACGTCGACGACGGCAGCAGTGTCGTCGACCACGACCGCCGAGAACGGGGCCCGCGGGACGAAGCGGATGGACTCCCCGCCCTCGACGCGTGCGACCAGGACGTCACGGGCGTCGGGCAGGTCGAGGACGTCCACGACATACGTGCTGCGGAACTCGAGCGGTTGGCCGTCGGCGGAGTAGCCCGGCTCCCGGTGCGCGGCCAGCGGCCCGGCGAACAGCTGGCGGGTGCGGGGTGACAGGTCCCGCATCGCGACGACCGACGTGCGCGCCGAGGCGACGATGTCAGCGGTTGCGCTGTGCAGCTCGTCGACGGTGCTGAGGACCTGGACCCCCCGGTCGCCGCGTGGTCCCCGTCCGTGAGCGGCGTAGAAGACCTCGGCGAGCTCGTGTGCCGAGGCGCGCACCCCCCTGGCCTGCCGTTCGAGCTCGGCAGCGTAGGCCGGGAGCGCGACGTCGGGTGCCACGGGCAGCCAGACGCCGTCCTCCTGCTGCAGGATGAGCCCCCGACCTAGCAGGCTTTCGAGTGCTTGGTCGACCAGCTTGCCGGTCATGCCCTGGGCCACGAGCAGGGCCCGCGTCGCGTCCTTCTGCCGGAGGATGGCCAGGTAGACCCGGGTGGTCAGCTCGTCCAGAAGGTGGGGCGCCGCCGCTGTCGGGGGTGGGCCGACCGGATCGTGTGCGTCCGCCGGGCCCGCGGGCCTGCCGGGGGAGCCCGCGGGGGCTGCCGTGTCGGTCGAGTCGCGTGCCATGGCCCCACCCTATGTGGCGGGTTCCCGACATTGTCTCCGCTCCGTCAGGAATCGGCTGCACACCCTGCCGCTGGTCTGCCATCGTGGGTCGAGCCGGTCCTCGTACCGGTCGGGCACGTGCACTGTCGCCAGTTCCCCCCACCGTGCGACTCCGTGTTCGAGGCGCGGTCCCCCCGGGAGATATCCCCCCTGCCTCCCGGGGGGGCCGTGCACACCACGACTCCTCCGTCCCCGGGCCGGTCACTAGGCTCGGCAGCGTGAAGGTCCTCGTCATCGGTTCAGGTGCTCGTGAGCACGCCCTCGTCCGTGCGCTCGCCGCGGATCCCGCGGTGGACGCGGTGGTCGCCGCACCCGGCAACCCCGGGATCGACGCCATCGCGCTCTGCCGAGAGCTCCCCGCCGGTCCGGAGGACGGAGCCGGTATCGCGGCACTCGCCCAGGAGGTCGGCGCAGACCTGGTGGTCATCGGGCCGGAGGCGCCGCTCGTGGCCGGCGCCGCGGACGCGGTCCGCGCCGCCGGGATCGACTGCTTCGGGCCGACCGCCGAGGCGGCTCGGCTGGAGGGCAGCAAGGCCTTCGCCAAGGAGGTCATGGCCGCAGCCGACGTGCCCACCTCCTTGTCTCGGGTGTGCACCAGCCTCGACCAGGTTGCCGACGCCCTCGACGCGTTCGGCGCCCCGCACGTGGTCAAGGACGACGGCCTGGCAGGCGGCAAGGGCGTCGTCGTGACCGACGAGCGCGCGCGGGCTCTCGCGCACGCCGCCCACTGCCTGGCGGGCCCGGGCTCGACCGTCGTGGTGGAGGAGTTCCTGGACGGCCCCGAGGTCTCGCTGTTCTGCCTCACCGACGGCACCACCGTCGTGCCCCTCGCTCCGGCGCAGGACTTCAAGCGGGTCGGTGATGGCGACGAAGGGCCCAACACCGGTGGCATGGGGGCATACTCACCGCTGGACTGGGTGCCGGAGGGCTTGACGCAGCACGTGGTCGACCGGATCGCGCAGCCCACCATCGACGAGATGCGGCGCCGTGGCACTCCGTTTGCCGGAGTGCTCTACGTGGGACTGGCGATCACGGCGCGCGGCCCCCAGGTCGTCGAGTTCAACGCCCGCTTCGGCGATCCGGAGACCCAGGTGGTGCTGGCCCGGCTGCTGACACCGCTCGGCGTTGTGCTCCAGGCGACTGCTCGGGGCGCCCTGGCCGAGGTCCCACCCCTGCGGTGGCGCGAGCAGCACGCCGTCACCGTTGTCGTGGCCGCCAAGGGATATCCGCAGTCGCCACGCACCGGCGGCCGGATCCACGGTCTGGACGAGGTGGGCGATGACGCCTACGTGCTGCACGCCGGCACGGCCCGAGCCAAGGACGGCGCCATCGTGTCGGCCGGCGGACGCGTCCTGTCCGTGGTGGCCCTCGGCGACGACCTCGAGCAGGCCCGCCATCGCGCCTACGCGGCGGTCGACCGGATCGAGCTCGACGGCTCGCACCACCGCACCGACATCGCCCTGGCCGCCCAACGCGGCGAGGTCGCCGTCGCCGGCTGACCCCCCTCTCGTCGTTGCTCCGAGATCGCGTCGTCGGTGACGCCCATCCCCAGCAACTTCTCGAGGGTCGTCGCCCCAGACGAGTCGACCGGAGGGCGGGTCCGGGGTGCCCGGCTGCAAGAATCGCCGGCATGACGCCTCCTGTCCCTTTGGACCTGCCCGGCTACGTCCACGTCTACTCCGGCAAGGTGCGCGAGCTGTATGCGCCGCTCGACCCCGCGACAGGATCACCGAGCCAGGACCGGCTCCTGCTGGTCGCCTCCAACCGCATCTCGGCCTACGACCACGTCCTCGAGTCGGAGATCCCCGACAAGGGCGCCGTGCTGACCCAGCTGTCGCTGTGGTGGTTCGAGCAACTGGCCGACCTCGTGCCCAACCACGTCGTCTCGGACGAGGTGCCTGCGGCAGTCGCCGGCCGCGCGCTGCTGGTCCGGCGGCTGGAGATGCTGCCGGTGGAGTGCATCGGCCGGGCCTACCTCACCGGCGGCGGGCTCGAGGACTACCGGCAGAACGGGTCCGTGTGCGGGGTGCCGCTGCCCGAGGGCCTGGAGGACGGGTCCCGGCTGCCCGGGCCGATCTTCACCCCGACGACCAAGGCCCCGTTGGGCGAGCACGACCTGCCGATGACCTTCGCCGAGGTCGAGCAGGAGGTGGGTGCGCGGCTTGCCGCGCAGGTGCGCGACCTCACCACGGCGATCCTGGCCCGCGGAAACGGGATCGCCGCCGCGCGCGGCATCCTGCTGGCCGACACCAAGGTCGAGTTCGGCCTGGACGCCGCCAGCCCTGACCATGACGGCAACCCGACGGTCGTGCTCGCGGACGAGGTGCTGACGCCCGACTCGTCCCGGTTCTGGCCGGCTGACCAGTGGCAACCGGGTCGCACCCAGCCGTCATACGACAAGCAGTTCGTGCGTGACTGGCTGACCTCTGCGGCGAGCGGGTGGGACAGGAGCTCCGGTGCGGCGCCCCCGCCGTTGCCGGACGAGATCGTGGACCAGACACGGGCGAAGTACGTGGAGGCCTACGAGGCGCTCACCGGCCGCACGTTCGCGTCGTGACCCGACGCGCAACAGGGGCGCGGACGAGCGGCACCGGCTCAGACTCGGGCCAGGCGATACCAGCGAGGTGAGGCCTTGGCTGCGAGACCTCGAGCCGCGCTGATGTCTAGCGGCTCCTCGTCGGTGATCTGCCACCCGGGCAGCGCGCTCTCGATGCCGGCACGGTCCGCCCCGCGCGGCAGGGGACCCCGCCGTCCCGGGCTGAACGCCATCAGCAACAGGGCGGCGTCGACCCTCGTGACACTGGTCAGCTCGCGACCGTAGGCCCGTCGCTGGTCGTCGTCGAGCCCGTGGAAGCAGCCGACGTCGATGGCGAACCGGAAGGAGCCGCGGACGTGGTCGTGGAGCCGGGTGACGTCAGCCTCGACGAACTCCACTTCGACCCCCGCTTCGCGGGCTCGTTCGCGGGCCCGGCGGAGCGCTTGCGGCACCGCGTCCACGCCGGTCACCTGCCAGCCACGGCGGGCCAGCTCGACCGACGGGCCGCCGGTCCCGCAGCCGACGTCGAGGGCGCGGCCGAACGGCGCCGGTCTGCCCCGCTCCTCCCGGTCAAACAGCGCAGACATCTGGTGCAGGCTCGCGGGGTCCTTGGCGTCCCAAGGCATGAAACCGACGCGGTAGAGAAGACGGTAGGCGAGGCTCATCAAGGTTTCCTCCTTCCGATCCTCAGGTTAGGGCCGGCGGCGATTCGTGTGACACCGAATGGGCGAACCGGGTTGCGCTCCACCACCGGGGCGGCGGTCGGGCGGGGATGGGCGAGACCACGCCCGGGCGACCGGGCGGATATCCTTGGGTGACCGCCATACCCCTCGGCCGGGCTTTCGCGCGTGGCCGCACTCACGAGGAGCACCTCGCATGGGAAACGTCGTCGTCGACGTGATGCTCAAGCCCGAGATTCTCGACCCGCAGGGACAGGCCGTCGCCGGCGCCCTCCCGAGGCTGGGAATCGACCACTTCATCGACGTGCGGCAGGGCAAGCGCTTCGTCCTGACCGTCGACGGCGAGGTGACCGACGAGGTGCTTGCCGCTGCGCGTCGGGCCGCCGAGACGCTGCTGTCCAACCCGGTGATCGAGGACGTCGTGTCTGTCCGGGCGGAGCAGGACGTGGAGGCTGTCCGGGCGGAGCAGGACACGGCAGCGGCGGAGTCGGCGCGATGAGGATCGGGGTCGTCACCTTCCCCGGGTCGCTCGACGACCAGGACGCGTTGCGCGCGGTGCGCCTCGTCGGTGCCGAGGCGGTGCCGCTCTGGCACGGCGACGAGGGCCTGCGAGGAGTCGATGCCGTGATCCTGCCGGGCGGCTTCTCCTACGGCGACTACCTGCGCTGTGGTGCCATCGCGCGGTTCGCCCCGGTGATGGGGGCGCTCGTGCCCGCGGCCCAGGGCGGGCTGCCGGTGCTCGGCATCTGCAACGGCTTCCAGGTCCTCTGCGAATCGCACCTGCTGCCGGGGGCGCTGATCCGCAACGACCACCGCAAGTTCGTCTGCCGTGACCAGGTGCTGCGGGTCGAGAACGCCGCTACCGCGTGGACGTCCGACTACGAGCAGGGACAGGAGATCACCGTCGTGCTGAAGAACGGCGAGGGCAGCTACGTCGCCGACGAGCGCACCCTCGACGCGCTCGAGGCCGAGGGGCGGGTGGCGTTCCGCTACGTGGGGCAGAACCCCAACGGCTCCTACCGCGACATCGCCGGGATCACCAACGAACGGGGCAACGTGGTCGGTCTGATGCCGCACCCCGAGCATGCCGTCGAGGAGGGCTACGGTCCCTCGGTCGACGGGCTCGGCTTCTTCACCTCGGTCCTGGCTCAGGTGGTCAGGGCGTGAGCGCCTCGACCTCGCAGCTCGACACCGTCGAGCGCGCCGCTGCCTCCTCCGACACACCGCAACCCTGGGCCGAGCTGGGGCTGGGGGAGGACGAGTACGCCCGGATCCGCGAGATCCTCGGTCGCCGGCCCACGAGCGCTGAGCTCGCGATGTACTCCGTCATGTGGTCGGAGCACTGCTCCTACAAATCCTCCAAGGTGCACCTGCGCCGGTTCGGCGACCTGCCGGCCGAGACACCGCTGGGCAAGCAGCTGGCCGGCATCGGCGAGAACGCAGGGGTCATCGACATCGGTCAGGGCTGGGCGGTGACCTTCAAGGTCGAGAGCCACAACCACCCCTCCTACGTCGAGCCCTACCAGGGCGCCGCGACCGGCGTCGGAGGGATCGTGCGCGACATCATGGCGATGGGTGCCCGCCCGATTGCGGTGATGGACCCGTTGCGGTTCGGGGCGATCGACCATCCCGACACCCAGCGCGTGCTGCCCGGCATCGTCGCCGGGGTGGGCGGCTACGGCAACTGCCTGGGCCTGCCGAACATCGGGGGCGAGGTTGTCTTCGACCCCTGCTACCAGGGGAACCCCCTCGTCAACGCCCTCTGCGTCGGTGCGTTGCGGCACGAAAACCTGCACCTGGCCAAGGCCACGGGCACCGGTAACCTCGTGGTGCTCTTCGGCGCCAAGACGGGGGGCGACGGGATCGGCGGTGTCTCGGTGCTCGCGTCCGAGACCTTCGACGACGAGGGTGTCGGCAAGCGCCCCGCGGTGCAGGTCGGCGACCCGTTCGCCGAGAAGGTCCTCATCGAGTGCTGCCTCGACCTCTACGCCGCGGAGGTCGTGGAAGGTATCCAGGACCTCGGTGGTGCCGGGCTCTCCTGTGCCACCAGTGAACTCGCCTCTGCGGGTGACGGTGGCATGCGGGTGTGGCTCGACCGGGTGCCGCTGCGCGACGCGACGCTGCGTCCGGAGGAGGTGCTCATGAGCGAGTCGCAGGAGCGGATGATGGCGGTCGTCACTCCCGACAGGCTCGACGAGTTCATGGCGATCGCGGACCGCTGGGACGTCGAGGCCACGGTGGTGGGTGAGGTGACCGACGGCACCAACCTGCAGATCCACTGGGGCGACGAGCTCATCGTCGACGTCCCTCCGCGTTCGGTGGCCCACGACGGCCCGGTCTACGAGCGCCCGCTGGAGCGGCCGGCATACCTCGATGGTTTGCAGGCTGACGACGGTGCGCGGCTGTCCAGGCCGTCCACGCCGCAAGACCTCAAGGCGACGCTGCTCCAGCTGCTGGCCTCGCCCAACCTGTGCGACAAGTCGTGGGTCACCGACCAGTACGACCGCTACGTCCGGGGCAACACGGCGCTCGCGATGCCCGACGACGCCGGCGTCGTGCGGGTGGACGAGGAGACCGGCCTCGGGGTCGCGCTGTCGACCGACTGCAACAGCCGCTTCGCCAAGCTCGACCCGTATGCCGGGGCGCAGCTCGCGCTCGCCGAGTCCTACCGCAACGTGGCCACCGCAGGCGCGACCCCGCTCGCAGTGTCCGACTGCCTCAACTTCGGCTCGCCGGAGGACCCCGGGGTGATGTGGGAGTTCAGCGAGGCCGTGCGCGGCCTGTATGACGGCTGCCTGGCCCTGGGCATCCCGGTCACCGGCGGCAACGTCTCCTTCTACAACCAGACCGGCGAGACCGCGATCCACCCGACGCCCGTCGTCGCGGTGCTCGGCGTGATGGATGACGTCGCGCGGCGCACTCCGTCGGGGTGGAAGGCCCCCGGGCAGATGCTCTACCTGCTCGGACGCACAGCCTCGGAGATCGGCGGCTCGACCTGGGCCGACGTGGTGCACGGGCACCTCGGTGGGCTGCCGCCGGCGGTCGAGCTGGGACTCGAGCGCGAGCTGGGAGAGATCCTGGTCAACGCCTCCCGGGACGGACTGATCGACGCGGCGCACGACCTGTCCGACGGCGGTCTGGCGATCGCGCTCGCCGAGGGCACGATGCGCTACGGCGCCGGCGCCCGCGTCTGGCTGGACGAGGTCTGCGAACGTGACGGGATCGACGTGTTCACCGCGTTGTTCAGCGAGTCCGCGGCCCGGGCGGTCGTGGCGGTGCCACGGTCGGAGGAAGTGCGGTTCACCGACATGTGCTCGGCGCGCGGGTTCGCGCACGCCCGGATCGGTGTGGTCGACGACGAGCTCGACGGGATCGAGCTGCAGGGCCGGTTCAGCGTCACCCTCGAGGAGCTCCGGCACGCGCACACCGGCACCCTGCCCGCGGCCTTCGCGCACTGACGCAGCCGCCCGGCCGGCCCGTGCTCAGTCCAGACCGCTCATCGCCCTCGCGAAACCGGCCTGAGCTGAGCAAAGGACGGGCGAGTCGAGCTCGCGGCCCGGTCGGTCAGAAGCCGTGGGCGAGTATGGCGGGCACGGCACCGCGCCGGAGCAGGTCGAGGACCACGGCTTCGTGCGGGACGACCGGGTCGGGCAGCGCGTCGAGGCTGAACCACTCGAGGTCGGCGCACTTGTCGGGCTCCTGGATGGCGGGTACGCCCGACCAGTCGCTCGCCGTGAGGAAGTAGTCGACCCGCTCGTTGACCGGGTCCCCGTCGCCGGCGGTCCGATGCATCGCCGTGAGCGGCACCAGGCCGTCCGTGCGCAGCTCGATCCCGAGCTCCTCGCGGGCCTCGCGGACGGCCGCCTCGAAGACCGACTCGCCCCGTTCGACGTGCCCGGCCGCGGCTGCGGCCCAGTGCCCGTCGCGGTAGCCCGTGCCCTGACGCAGTTGGAGCAGGACCTGTCTGCCGGTGGCTCCGTCGCTGCCCGCCGGGCCGTCGGGCTCTGGCCGCAGCAACAGCACGTAGGCAGCGGGGACCACCCGGAATCGTTCGAGCATGCCCGGCACTCTACGGCCGGCAGGTCAGCGGCGGCGCCAGACCCGCGCCGGAGGCGGTGCGGGCGAGGGGGCGCTCTCGGCCACGGTCCAGGGCCGCACCCTCCCGACCTGTCGCGCCAGCTGCGCCGCGTCGCGCACGCCGGTCGGCAGGGGTGCTCGAGCCGCCGCCCGCCGCAGACCCGTGACATCCAACGCGCCGCCCGACGCCACTGCCACGACGTTGCCGAAACGCTTGCCCTTGAGCACCTCGTGCGACGCGATCACCGCGACCTCCCCGACGGCTTCCCGCAGCCCCGCGAGCACCCTTGCCACATAACGCAGGCCGGGCTCGTCGGCGAGGTTGAGCAGGGCGAGACCGTCGGGTCGCAGCACACGCGCCACATCGGTCAGGAACTGCACGGTGGTGAGCTCCGCCGGCACGCGGGCCCCGGCATACGCGTCCAGCACCACGACGTCGGCGCTGGCGTCGGCCAACCCCGCGACACCGGTCAGACCGTCCTGCGGCCGCACCCTGATCCGGTGCCGACGCGGCAGGGGCAGCTCGCGTCGCACCAGCTCGGTCAGCGCGACGTTGGGCTCGAGCACGATCTGTGGCGACCCCGGCCGCGCCGCACTGACGTAGCGCGCCAGGGTCATCGCCGCCCCGCCGACATGGGTCACCGCGAGCGGGCCGTCCGGGAGGGTGTCGATGACGGTCGCCAGGTGCTGGACGTACTCGAAGGCCAGGTATGCCGGGTCGTCGAGTGAGACGTGCGACTGCGGCGACCCGTCCATCACGACCGTGACCCCGCCGCGTCCGTCGTCGTCAGGGACCAACTGGACGTCCGGGCCTCCTGGGTTCATGACGGCAACGCTAGCGGCGCGGCCGTTCCGCGACCCGGAGCCCGATCCCGGCCCGGCTCAGGGCCGCAGCAGGGTCTTGATGGCGCGCCGCTCGTCCATCGCCGCGTAGGCCTCGGCCACCTCGACGAGCGGCAGCTCGAGGTCGAAGACCCGGCCGGGCGAGATCGCGCCGGAGAGCACCTCGTCGCGCAGCGTGGGCAGGTAGGCCCGGGCCGGTGCCACCCCACCGGCGAGTCCCACGTTGCGCCCGAACATCCGGCCGATCGGCAGCTCCACCCCATGCGGCACGCCGACGTAGCCCACCGTCGCGCCGGCCCGGGCGCAGTCCAGCGCGGTCGTCATCGACTGGTCGGTGCCCACGCACTCCAGCACCGCGTCGGCGCCGGTGCCGTCGGTCAGCTCGAGGACGGCCGAGACGGCTTCGTCGCCCCGCTCGGCGACGATGTCGGTCGCCCCGAACTCGCGCGCGAGGGCCTGCCGCGGCTGGTGCCGGGACAGGGCCACGACCCGCTCCGCACCCAGGCGGGAGGCGGCGAGCACCCCGCAGAGCCCGACCGCGCCGTCACCGACCACGACGACGGTCTGGCCCGGTCGCACCCCAGCGCGCAGGGCCGCGTGCCAGCCCGTGCCCATCACGTCGGACAGGGCCAGCAGCGAGGGCACGAGGTCGTCGTCCGGCACGTCCGCCGTCGCCACGAGAGTGCCGTCCGCGAGCGGCACCCGGACGTACTCCCCCTGGCAGCCGTCGACGAGATGCCCCTGCTCGTCCGGAAGTCCGTAGTTGCCACCGTGCACGCAGGCCGACTGCACATCCGCCGCACAGTTCGGGCAGGTCCCGTCGGAGTAGGTGAAGGGCGCGATGACGAAGTCGCCGGGACGCACGGAGGTCACGCTGTCGCCACACTCCTCGACGACGCCGACGAACTCGTGCCCGATCCGGGATCCCTCGGTGATCTCGTTGATCCCGCGATAGCGCCACAGGTCCGACCCGCAGACACACGCGGCGGTGACGCGCACCAGCGCATCGGTGGGCGCGGCGATCTGCGGGTCGGGGACGTCACTGAGCCGGACGTCATACGGAGCGTGGATCGTGGTCGCCTTCATGGCACCCAAGGTAGTGCGCGGTCGAGGCGGCGGGTCCGGCGCAGTGGTCCCCGACGACCGCACGGGGGTGCGAGGATGGGGTCTCACCATGCGAGAAGGAGACTTCATGAGGTTTCACGTCGGCTCCGAGGTCGGGCGCCTGCGGCAGGTCATCGTGCACCGGCCGGGACTGGAGATGCAGCGGCTCACGCCGTCGAACAAGGACGCCTACCTGTATGACGACGTCCTGTGGGTGACCCAGGCGCAGCAGGAGCACGATGCGTTCGTCGCTGCGCTGCGCGGTCGGGACGTGTCCGTGCACCTGTTCGCCGAGCTGCTGGAGCAGACGCTCGCGATCCCCGAGGCCCGCAAGCACATCCTCGACCAGTCGCTCGACGAGCGATTCTACGGGCCGATGGCCATCGACGCGTTGCGCAACCTCTTCGACGGCATGGACGAGGCGACCCTCACGACCTTCCTCATCGGTGGCATCACCAAGCGCGAGCTGCTCGAGCGCATCGAGGAGCCGAAGTCGCTCGTGATCCACGCGCTCGAGCCGGACGACATGGTCCTCGCACCGCTGCCCAACCACCTGTTCACCCGTGACACCTCGGCCTGGATCTATGGCGGCGTCAGCGTCAACTCGATGCACAAGAAGGCGCGGATGCGCGAGACCGTGCACTACGAGGCGATCTACCGCTGGCACCCGCTCTTCGCCGACGCCGACTTCCGCATCTGGCAGCAGGGACGCCTGGGTGGACCGGCCACCACGGAGGGCGGCGACATGCTCGTCCTCGGAGGCGGGGCCGTGCTCGTCGGCATCAGCGAGCGCACCACCCCGCAGGGTGTCGAGCGGCTCGCGCGCAGCCTCCTGGTCGACGGGTCGGTGCGCTCGATCGTCGCGCTGGACATGCCCAAGGCGCGTGCGCTGATGCACCTGGACACCGTGATGACGATGGTCAACGAGGACACCTTCACGCAGTACGCCGGGCTCGGGATGCTGCCGTCGTTCACGATCGAGAGCGGTGCCACCGAGAAGGAGCTCAAGATCACCGATCACCCGCCGGAGGAAATGCACCGCGCCATCGCCGCGGCGTTGGGCCTGGGGTCGATCAACGTGCTCACGGCGGAGCAGGACGCCCACGCCGCCGCCCGCGAACAGTGGGACGACGGCTGCAACGTGCTCGCAGTGGAGCCCAACGTGGTCATCGCCTACGAGCGCAACGTCGCGACCAACACCTACCTGCGCGAGCACGCCGTCGAGGTCATCGAGGTGCCCGGCAACGAGCTCGGCCGTGGCCGGGGCGGTCCGCGGTGCATGTCCTGCCCGATCGTGCGCGACGGGCTCTGATGCCCCCGCGTCGCCGCGTCCCGATCGCGGACGGCGAAAAAGCCTTGCAGGTATGGCGTTCCGCTGCCGAGGAGGCGCCCCGCGCCGACGTCGCGACAGCCGTCCGCTTCAGCCTCGAGGAGCTGGGCGCACGGGCTCCGGGGCGCAGCGTCGAGGTGCGCGTGCCGCCCTTCGGTGCGGTGCAGTGCATCGAGGGGCCGAGGCACACGCGAGGCACGCCGCCCAACGTCGTCGAGACGGACGCGCACACCTGGCTGGCTCTGGTGACCGGCCGGACCACCTGGAGCGAGGCCGAGGCGTCGGGGGCCCTGCGGCACAGCGGGCAACGCGCCGTCCTCGACGCCCACCTGCCCCTCTTCGAAGTGGAGTGAGTGGCGACGGCGAGCTGCGACGGCGCGACGGCGTGAGCACGGTGTTCTCGGTGGACCCACACCTTTCCCGTGAATGGGCGGCTCGCCGACCTGAGGCCCGCGGACCGTCATAGGGTCTCGCTATGCGCTTCGGCATCGTCATCCTTCCCGAGCACCGCTGGTGCGATGCTGCCCCGTTGTGGCGTCGCGCGGAGGGGCTGGGGTTCGACCACGCCTGGACCTACGACCACCTGACCTGGTCGGGGCTGCCGGACTCGCCCTGGTTCGGCACCGTTTCCACCATGACGGCGGCGGCGATGGTGACGGAACGGATCCGGCTCGGCACCTACGTCTCCTCTCCGAACTACCGGCACCCGGTGACGTTCAGTCGTGACCTGCTCGCCCTGGACGACATCTCGCAGGGACGGCTGACCGCGGGACTCGGCACCGGCGGCGACCTCGACTCCCGCATCCTCGGCGGGGCCGTGCTGACCCGGCGGCAGCGAGCCGACCGCTTCGAGGAGTTCGTCACCCTGCTGGACCGGCTGCTGACGAGCGATCACGTCGACTACCAGGGCACCTACTTCGGCGCGGTCGACGCCCGTACGCTTCCCGGACCGCTCCAGCAACCGCGAATCCCCTTCGTCGTGGCGGCAAACGGTCCGCGCTCGATGCGGCTCGCGGCACGCTTCGGCAGCGGATGGGTCACCACTGGGCGCCCTGGGGCGGAGCCCGAGCAGTGGTGGGCCGCCGTGCGCGAGGCCGGTCTGCGCATGGACCAGACCCTCGACGAGGCGGGCCGCCCACGCGACGAGCTCGACCGTTACCTCTCCATCGACGCGAGCGGTGTCTTCGCCCTCTCCAGTGTGGCGGGCTTCGAGGAGGCGGCGCTGCGCGCCGCCGAGCTCGGCTTCACCGACGTCGTGTGTCACTGGCCGAGGCCGGAGGGCCCGTATGCCGGCGACCCCGCAGTCCTGGAGCAGGTCGCCACCGAGGTCCTGCCGCGGTTGCGCAAGGAACGTCCGTGACCGAACCCGTCGACCAGGCCTTCCTCGAGGGACTTGCCGCCCTACGCTCCCCGAGCGGGCCGGTCGGGCTCGTCGACCCCGACACCGAGCGCCTCCTGCGGCTCTTCGACTCCCAGCTCGGCAGCCGGCACGTCGATCTCGCGGCCCGCGACCTGCAGGCGCAAGGGGCAGGCTTCTACACGATCGGGTCGGCCGGCCACGAGGGCAACGCCGCGGTCGCCGCGGCCCTGCAGCCCACGGACCCGGCCCTGCTGCACTACCGCTCCGGCGCGTTCTACCTCGAGCGCGCCTCGCAGGTGCCGGGGCAGACGCCGTTGCGCGACATGCTGCTGGGAGTGGTGGCGGCCCGCGAGGAGCCGATCGCCGGGGGCCGGCACAAGGTCTTCGGCAACCACGCCCTCGCGGTCATCCCGCAGACCTCCACGGTCGCCTCCCACCTGCCTCGCGCGATGGGGCTCGCCCTGTCGATCGCGCGAGCCAAGAAGCTCGGCGTGGACTCGCCCTGGCCGACCGACGCGGTCGCGGTGTGCAGCTTCGGTGACGCCTCGGCCAACCACTCCACGGCCGTCGGCGCGATCAACACCGCCATCCACTGCCGCTACCAGGAGCTGCCCCTTCCGCTGCTGTTCGTCTGTGAGGACAACGGACTCGGCATCAGCGTGCGCACGCCCCGCGGCTGGATCCGACAGGCCTACGGCCTCCGCCCGGGACTGGAGTACCTCGCCGCCGACGGCAGCGACCCGGTCGCCGCGCTCGCGGCAGCGACCCGTGCCGTCGACATCGCCCGGAGCCGGCGTCGCCCGGTCTTCCTCCACCTGTCCACGGTCCGCCTGATGGGCCACGCCGGTTCGGACGTCGAGGCCGCCTACCGCAGTCCCGGCGAGATCGCCGCCGACTGGCGTCGCGACCCGCTGCTGGGCACGGCCCGCGCCCTCGTCGACCGGGCCATCCTCACGCCGGACGAGATCCGGGAGCGCTACGAGGCCAAGCGGCGCGAGGTGCGCGAGGTCGCCCGCGAGGTGGCGCGCCGACCCCGCCTGGAGACGGCCGAGCAGGTCATGGCGCCCCTTGCGCTGCCGGACCCCGAGACCATCGCGCGACGCGTCACCCGACCGGTCGACGACGACGCCAGGCGAGCGGTCTTCGGCGGGGCGCTGCCCGAGCACGGTGAGCCGTTGACGCTGGCGCAGTCGATCAACCGCACCCTGCTGGAGGCGCTCGCCGCCCACCCCGAGGTGTTGGTCTTCGGCGAGGACGTGGCGACCAAGGGCGGCGTCTACGGCGTGACTCGTGGCCTGGTGGCGCGAGCTCGCCGGGCGCGGGTGTTCGACACCGTCCTGGACGAGCAGTCGATCCTCGGACTCGCCCTCGGGGCAAGCCTGTCCGGCCTCCTGCCGATCCCGGAGATCCAGTACCTCGCCTACTTGCACAACGCCATCGACCAGCTGCGCGGCGAGGCGGCCACCTTGGCGTTCTTCTCCTCGGGCCAGTACCGGGGCGGCATGGTGCTGCGGCTGGCCGGGTACGCCTACCAGCGGGGGTTCGGCGGCCACTTCCACAACGACAACGCCGTCGCCTCGCTCCGGGACATTCCGGGGATCGTGGTCGCCTCCCCGTCGAGGCCCGAGGACGCCGCGGCGATGCTGCGGACCTGCGTCGCGGCAGCCGCCGAGGGAGTGGTCAGCGTCTTCCTCGAGCCGATCGCGCGCTACCACACCAAGGACCTGCTCGCCGAGGGCGACGGCCTGTGGCTGGGCCGCTACGTGGGACCCGACGGCTGGTCCGCCGCCCACGTGCCGATCGGGGCCGGTCGCACCCACGGGGACGGCACCGACCTGACCATCGTCTCCTTCGGCAACGGACTCCACCTCACCCAGCGAGTGGTGCCGCGACTCGAGGCGCGGGGCATCCGGCCCCGGGTGCTCGACCTGCGCTGGCTCGCCCCCCTTCCCACGGCCGACCTGCTGCGCGAGGCGGAGGTGACCGGTCGGGTCCTCGTCGTCGACGAGACGCGGCGCTCCGGCGGGGTCTCCGAAGGCGTTGTCACAGCCCTGGTCGACCACGGGTATGTCGGTCGGCTGGCTCGGGTCGCGGCGGAGGACAGCTTCATCCCGCTCGGGGAGGCGGCGCGCCACGTCCTGGTGTCGGAGGAGCAGATCGAACGGGCCGCGGTGAGCCTCACGCGCGGGTGAGGCGCGGCACACGAGCCCGGAGAGGACGAGGGCGCCCCGCGACGTGCGGGGCGCCCTCGGAGCGCTTCAGTGCTGCTGGGGTCAGCGCCTCTTGCGGTCCCAGTGCTTGAATCCCGCCGCCTTGGCGGCCTCTTCGTTCTCGAACCAGACCTCGGCACGGGTGTCCTGGTAGGAGGGCGACTCGTCGGTGTGGAACAGCATCGACCCGGTGTTGCCCTTGACCGCCCAACCGGCCGGCCCGGAGCCGTCCTCCGCCGGGTGCGCCGAACCGGGACCGTAGGGGCCCTCGGCCGGCTCCCCGAAGGGCAGCTGCCCAGCTGCCGTCGACGGCGCGCCCGCCTGCTCAGGGGTCACCTGTGTCTCGGGCACCTGCTGCGTCTCTTCGCGGTATGCCGTCTGCTCGGCAAGCGGCTCGGCCGCCGGTGCCGTGGTCGGTGCAGTCTCCTCGGCACCCTGAGTGCGGGTGGCCGCAGCGGCCGTGGCACCGCTCACCGCGCCGGCGCCGGGCACCTCCTCGTCGGCCGGGCCACCAGCTGGGGCGGCCGGCTCGACCTCCTCGAAACTGCCGTCCACGGCCCTGGAGGTGGAGTCACTCGGCTCGGAGTAGGCCTCGTCGACGCCACCAGCCGCCGGAGCGTGGGGTGACGAGTCGCCGTAGCCGGTCTGGCCGGCCGGCGCCTGCTGCCAGGTCGTGTCGTGCACGGTCGCGGCATCGGAAGGCTGGACACCTTCGGAGTAGTCCTGCTGGCTCGGGTCGGCGTAGCCGGCCTGCCGGCCCTCCTCGGCGTAGCCGGCCTGCTGGTACTCGGTCTGCTGGCCGGGGTCGGCGTAGCCCTGCTCGTAGCCGCCCTGGCCGGGGTCGGCGTAGCCCTGCTCGTAGCCGCCCTGGCCGGGGTCGGCGTAGCCCTGCTGCTGGTACCCGCCCTGGCCCGGGTCGGCATACCCGGCCTGCTGGTAGTCGGTCTGCTGGTCGTAGGGCTGACCGGGGGGAAGGGGCTGCTGGCCGTAGTCACCCTGCTGGTCGTAGGCCCCGGGCTGCCCGGCCCGGGGCGCCTCGCCCTGTCCCGGGATGCCGTAGCCACCCGCTGCGGAGCCGGCCGCTCCCGCCCCCGGCTGCCCCTGCGTCGATGCTCCCGTGCCCTCGTTCGGCTTGCGCAAGAGGTACCAGACCAGGAACGCGATCACGATCAGGAACACGATCAGGAGTATCCATTTCCACATCTGTGGAGCCCCTTTCGTCACGGCGCAGACGGCCGCGTTCGTCGTTGGACAACCGTCGGCTGCCCGTCTTGCGTGTCACCCTACGCTGATGGCACCCGTGCACGGTGCAGGCGGACGGCCCGTGCTGCAAGGGCCCAGTCATCGCTTACCGTGGGGAGGATGGACACCAAGCCGCGCAAGATCCGCCGGGCGCCCAACATCGTCCCCTTCCTGGCGACGGGGGCCCTTCTCGGCCTGCTCGTCGGGGTGGCGATCGCGTTGATCGGCCCGGCCAACCCGGGCTACAGCACGATGACGCTGGTCGGGCTCTTCGGAGTGATCTTCGCGGCGCTCGGACTGTTGGTGGCGGGCATCGTCCTCGTGGTGGTGGACAAGCGCTCGCTGAGGTAGGCGGCGCGGCGAGCGCACACTCTCGCAGCCAGGCCGCGCGGAGTGGGGTCGCGCCCCGAAGCTGTGCGAGACTGGGCACCGTGGCACGTGGCGACGGAATGCTCTCCCATGATCTCCTCCCCGGCGAAAAGGGCCCCCAGGACGCCTGTGGCGTCTTCGGCGTCTGGGCACCCGGCGAAGAGGTCTCCAAGCTCACCTACTTCGGCCTCTACGCCCTGCAGCACCGTGGCCAGGAGGCGGCCGGCATCGCGACCAGCGACGGTCGCCGGATCACGGTCTACAAGGACATGGGCCTGGTCTCCCAGGTCTTCGACGAGGGCAGCCTCAACTCCCTGCGCGGGCACATGGCAGTGGGTCACTGCCGCTACTCCACGACCGGGGCCAGCACCTGGGAGAACGCCCAGCCGACCCTCGGCGGCACCGACGACGGCGGCACGGTCGCACTCGCCCACAACGGCAACCTGATCAACACGCCCGAGCTGCGCGAGCTGCTCCAGGAGCGGCACGGCGAGGAGCTCGGCGGCCTGGGCGGTGAGCTGCGGCGCGGCAACACGACCGACACGGCCCTGGTCACCGCACTGCTCACCAGCGAACCCGACCGCAGCCTGGAGTCGGTCGCCGCCGACGTGCTGGCCCGCGTGCGGGGTGCGTTCTGCTTCGTGTTCATGGACGAGCACACGCTGTATGCCGCCCGCGACCCGCAGGGCATCCGTCCCCTGGTCCTCGGCCGCCTCGAGCGGGGATGGGTCGTGGCCAGCGAGACCGCGGCCCTCGACATCGTCGGCGCCAGCGTGGTGCGCGAGATCGAGCCGGGTGAGCTGATCGCCATCGACGAGGACGGTCTGCGCAGCCAGAGGTTCGCCGAGCCGGTCCGCAAGGGCTGCGTCTTCGAATACGTCTACCTCGCTCGCCCCGACACGACCATCAGCGGGCGCACCCTCTACGAGGCCAGGGTCGAGATGGGGCGCCGGCTGGCCCGGGAGCACCCGGTCGACGCCGACCTGGTCATCCCCACGCCCGAGTCCGGCACACCGGCGGCGATCGGCTACGCCGAGGCCTCGGGGATTCCCTACGGGCACGGACTGGTCAAGAACTCCTACGTCGGGCGCACCTTCATCGAGCCGACCCAGACGATCCGGCAGCTGGGCATCAGGCTCAAGCTCAACCCGCTCTCGGAGGTGATCCGCGGGAAGCGGCTCGTCGTGATCGACGACACCATCGTCCGGGGCAACACCCAGCGGGCCGTGGTCCGGATGCTGCGCGAGGCCGGCGCCGCCGAGGTGCATGTGCGCATCAGCGCGCCTCCGGTGCGCTGGCCGTGCTTCTACGGCATCGACTTCCCCACGCGCGCCGAGTTGCTGGCCAACGGCGTCGGGGTCGAGGGGGTGCGCGCCAGCATCGGTGCCGACACGCTCGGCTACATCAGCGAGGAAGGTATGGTCGCGGCGACCGAGCAGCCCCGCGACCAGCTGTGCACGGCCTGCTTCAGCGGCGTCTACCCCATCGGTGTCCCCGACGACGACCGAGTCGGAGCCGCGGTGCTCGAGCTCGAGCTCCCCGAGCCCACCGATCGGCCCCCGGTGCCCGGCACGCCCGTGCACCACTGATCCTGCGACCCGGCCTCCCTCCGTGGGTTGGAGCCGGCCGCGACCAGCACGTCATACTCCGCAGCATCCCCGAACAGGCCCGCAGCATCCCCTCACCACCAGGAGAGTCGTGAGCGATACCCCAGCCCAGCCGATCACCTATGCCGACGCCGGTGTCGACGTGGAGGCGGGGGACAAGGCGGTCGAGCTGATGAAGGCCGCGGTCGGGCGTGCCCAGCGGCCCGAGGTGGTGGGCGGTCTGGGGGGCTTCGCGGGGATGTTCGACGCGTCCGCGATCGCTTCGATGACCCGGCCGATCCTGGCCACGAGCACGGACGGGGTCGGCACCAAGGTGGCGATCGCCCAGGCGATGGACGTGCACGACACGATCGGGTTCGACCTGGTCGGCATGGTCGTCGACGACATCGTGGTCTGCGGCGCCGAGCCGCTGTTCATGACCGACTACATCGCCACCGGCAAGGTCGTGCCCGAGCGGATCGCGGCGATCGTCGGCGGCATCGCGGCGGCCTGCGAACGGGCCGGGGTCGCCCTCGTGGGCGGCGAGACGGCCGAGCACCCGGGACTGCTCGAGCCGGGTGAGTACGACTGCGCGGGCGCCGCCACCGGGGTGGTCGAGTATGCCGATGTGCTCGGTCCGCAGCGAGTGGTGCCGGGAGACCTCGTGCTGGGGCTGGCCTCCTCCGGCCTGCACTCCAACGGCTACTCCCTGGTACGTCGCGTCTTCGACACCGCCGGCTGGGCGCTGGACCGCGAGGTGCCCGAGCTGGGCCGCACGCTGGGCGAGGAGCTGCTCGAACCGACTCGGGTCTATGCGCGCGACCTGCTGGCCATGATCGGCACCGACGGCCTGGACGTCCACGGCCTGAGTCACGTCACCGGCGGCGGGCTCGCGGCCAACCTGGCCCGGGTGCTGCCTCAGGGGACCTTTGCGAGGCTGGACCGCTCGACCTGGACACCCCCGGCGGTCTTCGACCTCGTGCGCGAGGTCGGACGGGTGCCCCGGGCGGACCTCGAGCGCACGCTCAACATGGGGGTCGGCTTCGTGGCCGTGCTGCCCGCGGACCAGGCGGACCGGGCGATCGAGGTCGCCGCAGGGCTCCGTCTGCCGGCGTGGGTGCTCGGCGAGGTGAGCGACGGCGCGCCGTCGACCCCGGATGACGGCGTCGAGGTGACGCATGGTGCCAAGGGAGTGGACGGCGGCGCCGTCCAACTGGTCGGCACGCATCCCTGACCTCGAGCACGGCGTGCTCGACCGTGCCGCCCGACGTCAGGTGCGCGCGTCGCGGAAGGTGGAGTGACTCAGCGGTCTCCCGACGCCCACTTGTCGTAGTCGTCGTAGTCGTCCTCGCGTGAGTCGGGAGCAGACTCCCGCTCGCGGGGAGACGATGATCCGTGGAGCTCTCGCTCAAGTGCCGTCAGGTCGGTGTCGGGAGAGAAGTACTTCAGCTCCCGGGCAACCTTGGTCTGCTTGGCTTTGGCCCGGCCGCGCCCCATGGCGTGACCCCCTCATGGCTCTGCCGGGGCGGCCTCTCGCTCCCCACCTCGAGCTCGCACTCGTTGCGGTTCACGGGACGGCCCCGGGAATCTTGTGTAATCGTGGTACCCACGCTACACGAGTTGTCCCTCGAAGTGTGAGCCGGTTTCTCCTCCGGCGCCACTCGAGCGGACGCCGGGTCGTGACGAAGGCGTGACCCGAGAGCCGTGGGCAGGTCAGGTGGCCCGTGTCACAATGGGCGCCATGCAGCGCAGCGAACGGTCGACCCTCGACGCCTCCGACGACGCCGCCCCCCTGGAGGTGGTGGGAGGCGAGTCGTACGGCACGGTTCGACGCCAGCGGCTCCCCGACGGGGTCAGGGCAGCCCTCTACGTCCTCTTCGGCATCGTCCTCGCTGCCTTCCTCATCGGCATCTGGCCGCTGATGGAGGTCCTGCAGGCCCCGCCGCTGCCCAAGTGACCCGCATCCTGCGCGACGCCGCGAGCTCAGGGCACGCGGCGCCGCTCGTCGTCGAGGGACCGCGCTCGTGACGGCTGGCCACCCGGCGCAGGAGTGGGACCGCAGGTATGCCGAGCACGAGCGGGTCTGGTCCGCGACCCCGAACGTGACGGTCGAGGAGATCTGCGCTCCGCTGGCGCCCGGCACAGCGCTCGATCTGGGGGCCGGCGAGGGCCGGCACGCGGTCTGGCTCGCGGGGCGCGGCTGGTCGGTGACCGCGGTCGACTTCTCCGCCGTGGGACTCGACAAGGGCAGGACGGGCGCACTGCGCGCCGGCCTCGACGTGGAGTGGGTCGTCGCCGACGTGCGCAGCTGGCGGCCCGCCCCCGGCACCACCTACGACCTCGTGCTGGTCGCCTACCTGCACCTGGCCGACGACGTCTTCGCACAGGCGCGCAGCCTGCTCTCGCCCGGCGGCCGCCTCGTGGTCGTGGGACATGCCAAGCGCAACCTCGTCGACGGCGTGGGCGGTCCCTCGAACCCTGCCCTGCTGCACGACGAGGCGGAGCTGCGCACAGCCGCGGGCGATCTCACGATCGAGCGCCTCGGCGAGGTCATCCGGACCACACCGGACGGTGACGCCATCGACGTCGCCCTCGTCGCCCGCCGCTGACGCGCCACCGGGTAAGGCGTCAGCGGCGCCGAGGGAGGTAGATGCGGCGGGTGTTGCCGACCGCCTCGATCCGCTCCTCGGCGAGGTGGGCGGCTGCGGTCGCGGGCGAGATGCCGTGCTCGTCCGCCCGGCGCAGCACGGACGCAGTCGCCTCGAACAGGCCGCTGACCCGAGCCTTGCACCGCTCGAAGTTGAAACCGTGCAACTCGTCGCAGACCTGGATCACGCCTCCGGAGTTGGCGAGGAAGTCCGGCGCGTAGACGATGCCGCGGGCGAGCAACCGGGCCGCGGTGCCGTCCTCGCCCTCGTCGACCAGCTGGTTGTTCGCCGACCCGCAGACGATGCGCGCGCTCAGCGTCTCCACGGTGGCGTCGTCGATCGCGCCACCCATCGCGCAGGGCGCGTAGACGTCCAGGTCGGACTTGACCAGCGCGGTGGCGTCCTCCACCTGCTCGATGTCGGGGTGCCGCACCTGCAGCGCCTCCACCGCAGCGGTGTTGACGTCGGTCACCACCAGCTGGGCACCGTCCTCCAGCAGGTGCTCGGCGAGCAGGTGTCCCACCTTGCCGACCCCTGCGATGCCCACTGTGCGGCCGGACAGCGTCGGCTCGCCCCAGACGTGCTCGGCGCTGGCGCGCATGGCCTGGAACACGCCATACGCCGTCAACACCGACGAGTCGCCGCAGCCGCCGTTCGCCTCGCTGCGACCGACCGCGTGGCTGGTCTCCCGCCCCACGACGTCGATGTCGGCGACGTAGGTGCCCACGTCGCACGCGGTGACGTAGCGGCCACCGAGGCTCTCCACGAACCGGCCGTAGGCCCGCAGCAGCGCCTCGCTCTTGTCGAGGGAGGGATCGCCGATGATGACGGCCTTGCCACCGCCGAGGTCGAGACCAGCCAGCGCGTTCTTGTAGGTCATCCCGCGGGAGAGGCGCAGCACGTCCTGCAGCGCGTCGTCCTCGGTCTCGTAGGGGAAGAACCGCGTGCCTCCGAGCGCCGGCCCGAGGGCGGTGCTGTGGATCGCGATGATGGCCCGCAGGCCCGTGGCCCGGTCGTGGCAGTAGGCGACCTGTTCGTGACCCTCAGACGGCCCGAAGGGACCCGGTGCGTTCCATCGGGTCCGGGAAGGGGTGGCTCCCGGCTCGGTGACGAGGTCGGCTGCGGTGGGCGACGGGGACTGGGCCACGGTGGTGACTCCTTGGGTGCGGTATGGAGATGTGGCGCGGATCACGCGCCTTCCCAGCGTATGCCGTCCGCTCAGGCCCTCCGACGCCACCTCAACCACAAGCCCACGCCACCGAGCACGATGACGATGGCCACCACTCCCGCGATCCACGGCATCGAGCTCCCGGACTCGCTCTGCTGCTGTGTGCTCCCAGCCGAGGAGGTCGCGGGACTGCTCGCGGCAGGGCTGTTCGCCGCGCTCGAGGACGAGCTGTTCGCGGGCGAGGCAGCCGACGGGTTGGCCTTCGCCGAAGGTGCGGTGCCGCCGTTGCCCTTCGCGGCGGTGAACCTGAACGTGCCCGAGACCGGGTGGCCGTCCTCGGAGGTGACCCGCCAGACGACGGTGTAGGACCCGGCGGGCGAGCCGGGGCGGACGGCCTGGCTCACCGTGTTGTCCACCAGCACCGGCTTGCCCTCCTGGACCTGGCCGGAGGGGCCGGTGACCCGCAGCTCGGTGCCGAGCGCGAGCGCGGGGTCGTCGAAGGTGAGCGTGACCTTGTCGGGCAGCCGGGGCACCGAGGCACCGTCGGCGGGTGTGGTCTTGATCAGCACGTCGTGCGCCGCGGCCGGCGAGGCACCCGCGCCCCAGGTCAGCGCGAGAGCGGCGAGGGCGAGGGCGGCGATCGTCAGGCACCGCTGCAGGGGCCGGGCTACCAGTGACAGGACGACCGCCACCGAGGCGAAGGCGACCGCGCGGGTCAGGCGCAGCAGACGGTTCGCGGGGGCGATCATGGCCCCAGCCTAGGAGCGCTGGTGCTGTGGTCCGGTGCAGGGTGAGGAGGCCGTCCTAGGCTGGCGGGGTGGAGGGTCAGCCAGCGGAGCCGTCGAGCTACCTGACCATCGCCCGGCCGGGCGACGCCGAGATCGAGGTGAAACGCTCCCGCTTCCTCGCCCGGCTGCGTCGCGTCACTGACGAGCCGGGCGCCCGGGAGGTCGTTGATCGCGCTCGCAAGGAGCACTGGGACGCCGGGCACCACTGCTCCGCCTTCGTGCTCGGCCCGGACGGCGCCACCATGCGCTCGCACGACGACGGCGAGCCCGGTGGGACGGCGGGGGCTCCGATGCTGGAGGTGCTTCGGGGTCACGGGCTGAGCGACGTGGTGGCGGTGGTGACACGCTACTTCGGCGGCACGCTGCTCGGCGCCGGTGGCCTGGTGCGGGCCTACTCCGAGGCCGTCCGGATGGGGCTGGAGGAGGAGGGCGTGGTGCGCCGCCAGCGGATGCAGCTCGTGGAGCTGCTGACCACTCCCGCGGGGGCGGGACGCCTAGAGCACGACCTGCGTTCGCGTGACGTGGTGGTGCGCGGCGTCAGCTACGCCGACCCGGTGGTGGTCACGGCTGCCGTGCCCGTCACCGGGGTCGAGAACCTGCGTTCGATCGTGGCGGCGCTGACGTCGGGTGAGGTCAGCCTGCGCCCCACCGCGACGGAGTGGGTGGACCTGCCCGGCTGACGGCGCCGGGCCGTCGCCCGGCGCTGCGGCGTCACTCGTCGGAGCGGTCGCCCGGTGAGCTGGTGCGGTCGCCGGTCGGATCGACGGGCTCGCCGGGCGGATGCCCGTCGGGACCTCCGGCCAGTTGCTCCATGACGTCCTTGTCGGGTTCAGGTGAAGAGAGCGTCTCGACCATGGGGTGGTGCAGGTCGAAGGCCGGACGGTCGGAACGGATCCGCGGGATGGAGTTGAAGTTGTGCCGCGGTGGCGGGCACGACGTGGCCCACTCCAGGGAGCCGCCGTAGCCCCACGGGTCGTCGGTCTCGACCAGTGGTGCACTCGTGTAGGTCTTCCAGACGTTGTAGAGGAACGGCAGGGTCGAAGCGCCGAGCAGGAAGGCGCCGCCCGAGGAGATCTGGTTGGCCCAGGTGAAGCCGTCTTCGGGCATGTAGTCCGCGTAGCGGCGGGGCATGCCGATCACACCCAGCCAGTGCTGGATCAAGAAGGTGATGTGGAAGCCGAAGAAGAGCATCCAGAAGTGGATCTTGCCCAGCCGCTCGTCGAGCATCCGGCCGGTCAGCTTGGGCCACCAGAAGTAGAAGCCACCGAACATCGCGAAGACCACGGTGCCGAAGACCACGTAGTGGAAGTGGGCGACCACGAAGTAGGTGTCGGTGACGTGGAAGTCCAGGGCAGGGCTGGCCAGGATGACGCCGGTCAGGCCACCGAAGAGGAACGTGGTGATGAAGCCGATGGCCCAGAGCATGGGTGTCTCGAAGCTCAACGAGCCGCGCCACATGGTGCCGATCCAGTTGAAGAACTTCACCCCGGTCGGCACGGCGATCATGAACGACATCGCGGAGAAGAAGGGCAGCAGCACCTGTCCCGTCGCGAACATGTGGTGGGCCCACACGCTCATCGACAGGGCGGCGATGGCGATCGTGGCGAAGGCCATGCCCTTGTAGCCGAAGAGGGGTTTTCGCGAGAACACAGGGATGATCTCGCTGATGATGCCGAAGAAGGGCAGCGCGATGATGTAGACCTCGGGGTGGCCGAAGAACCAGAACATGTGTTGCCACAGGATGGCTCCGGCGTTGGCGGGGTCGAAGATGTGCGCGCCCACGACCCGGTCGGCGCCCAGCCCGAAGAGCGCCGCGGCCAGCACGGGGAAGACCATGATCACCAGGATCGAGGTCACCAGCACGGTCCAGCAGAACATCGGCATCCGGAACATGGTCATGCCGGGCGCGCGCATGCAGATGATCGTGGTGATGAAGTTGACCGAGCCCAGGATGGTGCCGAAGCCGGACAGGGCCAGACCGAAGACCCACAGGTTGCCGCCGAGGTTGGGGCTGTAGACGATGTCCGAGAGCGGGGAGTAGGCGAACCAGCCGAAGGACGCGGCCCCACCCGGGGTCAGGAAGCCGCCGGCGGCGATCAGACCGCCGAACAGGTAGAGCCAGTAGGCGAAGGCGTTGAGCTTGGGAAAGGCGACGTCCGGGGCCCCGATCTGGATCGGCATGAGCGCATTGCCGAAGGCCGCGAACAGCGGCGTCGCGAACAGCAGCAGCATGATCGTGCCGTGCATCGTGAAGAACTGGTTGTACTCCTCCGGGTTGCTGACGATCTGAAGACCCGGCTCCCACAGCTCGGCCCGGATCAGCATCGCCAGGACGCCGCCGAACAGGAAGAACGCGAAGGAGGTGATGAAGTAGAGGTTGCCGATGACCTTGTGGTCGGTCGTGGTGGCCCAGGCAATGACGGTCTGCCCGGGTGAGTGGCGGCGTCCGCCGCGGCGGATCTCTGTCTCGAGGGTGGTCAGGGTGTCGCGCTCGAGCGTGCCCGCCATGGCGTCTCCTTCGTCGACCCGGTCAGGTCCACGGTGACGCGCCCGAGTCCCTGTCGGCTCGGGTGGTCATCGCAATCCGGCGATCTGTTCGATGGTGGCCCTCATACCCGCCGGTCGCAAGGGCAAAACCCCGTCCCGATGGAACTCGTGCGAGGATCACACCGCCCGGAGCACTCCCGGGACCTGCTCCGGGCGGCGCTGCGGCGACCGCCGGAGCACCGATCAGAGCGCCTTGATGCCCGCCACCACCTTGGTCAGTGAGTCCTTGGCGTCGCCGAACAGCAGCATGGTCTTGGGGTCGTAGAGCAGCTCGTTCTCGATGCCCGCGAAGCCGGGCCGCATCGAGCGCTTGAGGAAGACGACCTGCTGGGCGTCGCCGACCTCGAGGATCGGCATCCCGTAGATCGGCGCCCCGGGGGTGGACTTGGCCGCCGGGTTGACCACGTCGTTGGCGCCCACGACGAGCGCGACGTCCGTGCTCGCGAACTCGGGGTTGACCTGGTCCATCTCGCGCAGCACCTCGTAGGGCACGTTGGCCTCGGCCAGCAGCACGTTCATGTGCCCGGGCATCCGGCCGGCGACGGGGTGGATGCCGTAGAGCACCTCGATGCCGCGTGCCTCGAGCAGCTCGGCCAGCTCACGGATGGTGTGCTGGGCCTGCGCGACGGCCAGACCGTAGCCGGGCACGATGATGACCTTGCGGGCGTAGCCGAGCATGATCGCGACGTCCTGCGCCGACCCGGAGCGCACCGGCCGGTCCTCGCCGCTGCCCACCGCGCCGGCCGAGGATGACTGCCGGAAGGCGCCGAACAGGGTCGAGGTCAGGGAGCGGCCCATGGCTGCGGCCATCAGGCGGGTGAGGATGGTGCCGCTCGCCCCGACCAACGTGCCGGCGACCAGCAACAGGGTGTTGTCGAGGACGTAGCCGCTGGCGGCCACGGTCAGGCCGGTGAAGGCGTTGAGCAGGGAGATCACGATCGGCACGTCCGCACCCCCGACCGGCAGCACGAACAGCACGCCGACGACCAGCGCGACCAGCGCGAGCGCGGCCAGCAACCACGGGGAGACGATCGAGTCCCGGGCATCGACCACCACGGCCACGCCGAGGGCGACCCCGGCCAGCAGGCCACCGCCGAAGAGATACTGCCCGCCCGGGAAGGTCACCGGACGGGTCGTCATCAGCTCCTGCAGCTTGGCGAACGTCACCATGGAGCCCGAGAAGGAGATCGCCCCCACGAGCACGGTGAAGGCGCCAGCGCCTGCCGCGATGTAGGTGTCGGCAGTGGCCGGTATGCCGTGCGGGACCGACCCGTAGGCGAACCACCCTCCCGATCCGCTGTGTGCGGCGAGCTTGGGGATGGTGCCGACGACCTTGCCGCGCTCGAGCAACGGGACCGTGCCGGTCAGCTCGAGGCCCGCGACGAGGGCAGCAGCGGCA
The DNA here is from genome assembly GCF_005222685.1 of Segeticoccus rhizosphaerae. NCBI lineage: Bacteria > Bacillati > Actinomycetota > Actinomycetes > Micrococcales > Intrasporangiaceae > Segeticoccus > Segeticoccus rhizosphaerae. The sequence goes on along the minus strand of NZ_SWMA01000020.1, from coordinate 10,746 downwards.
CCGCCGACGCCGTTGAACAGAGCGACCAGCTGGGGCATCTGGGTCATCGCGACCCGCCTCGCGGTCGGCACGCCGAGCGCGGAGCCGACCACGATCGCGCCGACGATCCAGCCGAGGTGGTCGAGGTCGAAGGAGAAGAAGGTCACGAGCACGGCGAGCACCGCGCCGGCCGCACCGATCAGGTTGCCCCGGCGTGCGGTGTTCGGCGCGGAAAGGCCCTTCAGCGCGATGATGAAGCAGACGGCCGCGACGAGGTAGAACAGAGCCGTCCACGGGGCGGAGAGCCACGCCATCAGGACGCCTTCCGGCCGTTGGCGCCGCCCCGGGCGCCGCGGCCCTTGAACATCTCGAGCATCCGGTCGGTGACCACGAACCCGCCCACCATGTTGACCGTGGCGAGGACGGTCGCGACCACGCCGAGGACCAGCGCGGCGGTCGACGAGGCCTGCCCGGTGGCGATGATCGCGCCGACGAGGATCACTCCGTGGATCGCGTTGGCGCCGCTCATCAGCGGCGTGTGCAGGGTGGTCGACACCTTGGACACCACCTCGAACCCGACGAACACCGCGAGCACGAAGATCGTGAGCAGCGTGATTCCCTCCATCAGCCCTCCTCCTCGAGCAGCGCCGCCGTCGGCGCGTGCCGCACCGTGCCCTCGTGCACGATGCACACGCCGTCGAGGACCTCGTCGGCCAGGTCGAGCGACCAGCCCTCCGCGCTGAGCCCGAGGGCCAGCAGGTTGGTGACGTTCTTCGCGTAGAGACGGGAGGCGTCGACCGGCATCGCGGAGGCCGGGTCGGCCATGCCGTGCAGGGTCACCCCGTCGACGTCGAGGGTCTCGCCCGGCCGCGCGCCCTCGACGTTGCCCCCGCTCTCGGCGGCCAGGTCGACGACGACGGCACCGGCCGGCATACCGGCCAGCATGGCGCGGGTGACCAGCCGTGGAGCCGGGCGCCCGGGGACCGCGGCGGTGGTGATGAGCGCGTCGGCCTTGCTGATGTAGGGGGTGAGCGCCTCCTGCTGGCGGGCGGCCCGATCCTCGCTCTGCTCCCGTGCGTAGCCTCCGGTGCCCTCGATCGCGTCCAGGCCGAGGTCGAGGAAGGTGGCGCCCATCGACTTGACCTCGTCGGCGGAGGAGGGGCGCACGTCATACGCCTCGACCACCGCGCCGAGACGCTTGGCGGTGGCGATCGCCTGCAACCCGGCGACCCCGGCGCCGAGTACCAGCACCTTGGCGGGGCGCACCGTGCCCGCCGCAGTCATGAACAGCGGGAAGAAGCGGGGCAGGCGCATCGCGGCCTCGAGCGCACAGCGGTAACCGGCCACCAAGGCCTGGGAGGTGAGGGCGTCCATCGACTGGGCGCGCGAGATGCGGGGCACGAGCTCCATCGCGAGGGCCGTCGTGCCGCAGCCGCGCAGGGCGCGTATGCCGTCCAGCTCGCCGGGGCCGGTCACGAAACCGACGGTCACCGCGCCCCGGCGCAGCCGGGCGATCTGGTCGGGCAGCAGCGGCCGGACGTGCGCCACGATGTCGGCACCGGCGAGGAGTGCGTCGTCGCCGGCCGGGAGCACCTGCGCGCCGGTCTCGCGGTAGTCCTCGTCCGCGCACAGTGCCGCGGCTCCGGCGCCCGACTCGACCGACACCTCGTGTCCCTGCTCGACGAGCGGCGCCACCACTTCCGGCGTCAGGGCGACACGGCGCTCCCCGGGCCGCGTCTCGGCGACGAGGGTCACGCGCACCGGTGTCTCCTCTCGGTCGGGTGGGGCCATCGTGCCAGCGAACGGCGCGCTGGTGTGGGAGAACGCGGATCGGGTCCACACCTCGATCGGCCGTCACCCCGATCCGGCGACCTCGCTACCGTGAGGGGGTGGAACCACGAGACGAGGGGAGTGCGCCGACCGCCGGGCCGGGCGTACCCCATCTGGCGCACTGGGGCACGTATGCCGCGCAGGCCGAGGGCGGAGAGGTCGTCGCCGTCCACCCGCACCCCGAGGACCGCGACCCCTCACCGCTGCTCGGCAACATCCCCGGCTCGATCCGGCACCGCTCGCGGGTGACCGGCCCGGCGGTGCGGCGCGGCTGGCTCGAGTCCGGCCCGGGCCCGACGGATCGACGTGGCGTCGACGACTACGTGCAGGTCAGCTGGGAGGAGGCCACCTCCCTCCTGGCCGGCGAGCTGCGCCGGGTCATCGACCGGCACGGCAACAGCGCGATCTACGGGGGCTCCTACGGCTGGGGCAGCGCGGGGCGGTTCCACCACGCGCAGAGCCAGGTGCACCGGTTCCTCAACGCGCTCGGCGGCTACACCCGGTCGGTGAACAGCTACAGCACCGGGGCGGCCGAGGTCATCTATCCGCACGTGATCGCCCCCGAGGACGACCTGGGTTCCCGGTCGACGACCTGGGAGGTGCTCGCCGAGGAGACCGAGCTCTTCGTCGCGTTCGGTGGTGTCCCGCTGAAGAACCGTGGCACCAACCACGGCGGCAGCTCGGTGCACCCGGCTCGAGATGCCCTGGCCCGGATGCGTTCCCGCGGGTGCCGGTTCGTGTCGGTGAGCCCCTTGCGCGACGACCTGATCGACCCCCGTGAGGGATCTTCGCGCGGTTTCGGCCCCTCTGGGGGGCCGGAACCTCACGATGATTCCTCCGTGCGATGGATCGCGCCACGGCCGGGCACCGATGTCGCGATCATGCTCGGACTCGCCCACGTGCTGGCCACGGAGGGGCTGCACGACACGGCGTTCCTCGCGCGCTACTGCGTCGGCTACGAGCGGTTCGAGGGCTACCTGCTGGGGCGCTCGGACGGCATACCCAAGGATCCGCGGTGGGCCGCGGAGCTTTCCGGGGTGGCCGCCGAGGTCATCGTCGACCTGGCGCGGGAGATGGCCTCCCGCCGGACGTTCCTGTCCGTCAACTGGTCGCTCCAACGGGTCCAGCACGGCGAGCAGGCGCCCTGGATGGGGGTGACGCTGGCGGCGATGCTGGGTCAGATCGGCCTGCCGGGAGGGGGATTCGGGCACGGCTACGGGTCGATGAACAAACCCGGGCTGGGCCGGTTGCCGTTCTCGCTGCCTCGCCTGCCGCAGGGGGTCAACCCGATCGACTCGTTCGTGCCGGTGGCCGCCGTCAACGACATGCTGCTGCAGCCGGGGGAGCCGTTCGACTACGACGGGCGGCGCCTCACCTACCCCGACATCCGCCTCGTCTACTGGGCGGGCGGCAACCCGTTCCACCACGCGCAGGACCTCGGGCGGCTCCGGCGCGCCCTCGGCAGGGTCGACACCGTGGTGGTGCACGACCCCTACTGGACGCCGATGGCGCGGCACGCGGACCTCGTGATGCCGTCCACGACGTCGCTGGAGCGCTCCGACCTCAGCGGCAGCAACAACAGCCCCTACCTCACCGCGATGCACCCGGCGGTCGAGCGCTACGCCGAATCGCGGGACGACTACGACACCTTCGCCGCGGTTGCCGAGCTCCTCGGGGCGGGCAAGGAGTTCACGCAGGGCCGCACGTCGCAGGAGTGGCTGGAATACCTCTACGGCGAGTGGCGCGAGCGGGTCGTCGCGAGCCACGGGCTGGACCTGCCGACGTTCGAGGCCTTCTGGGAGCTCGGCCATCTTAGGCTTCCGGTCGAGGACCGACGGAACCTGCTGCAGGAGTTCCGTGCCGACCCCGAAGGGCATCCGCTGTCGACGCCGAGCGGGCGGATCGAGATCTGGTCGGACACGATCGAGTCGTTCGGCTACGACGACTGCCCTGGGCACCCGGCGTGGCTGGAGCCCGTGGAGTGGCTGGGTTCGGCGCGGGCCCAGCAGTTCCCGCTGCACCTCATCGCCAACCAGCCGCGCACCCGGCTGCACAGCCAGCTCGACCACGGCGCGACGAGCCAGGGCTCGAAGGTGCAGGGGCGCGAACCGATCCGGCTGCACCCCGAGGACGCCGCGGCTCGCTCGATCGCTGACGGAGATGTGGTGCGGGTCTGGAACGACCACGGATCCTGCCTCGCGGGAGCGGTGCTCGACGACGGTCTGCGACGGCAGGTGGTGCAGCTGTCCACCGGCGCGTGGTACGACCCGCTCGATCCCGCCGACCCGTCGTCGATGTGCGTCCACGGCAACCCCAACGTGTTGACCTCCGACCGGCGCACCTCCAGGCTGGCGCAGGGCTCGACCGGGCAGCATGCGCTCGTGCAGGTCGAGCGGTATGACGGCCCCCTGCCTCCCGTGCGCGCCTTCACCCCTCCCGTGGCACGTGATCGGCGGAAAGGGGTGGCAGAACCGGCCTCAAACCTCACGACCACTGCGGACGAGCGGGGAACCGCGGCCGGGGCCGAGGACGGCCCACTGCGCCGAGACGCAGAGGACGACCCGTCGTGAAGGCGGTCGGCTACAGCCGGTTCGAGCCGGGCCAGGGACCCGAGGTGCTCGAGGACCTCACGCTGCCCGAGCCCACGCCGGGGCCGCGTGACCTGCTGGTGCGGGTGGCCGCGGTAGCCGTCAACCCGAGGGACACGAAGGTGCGTCGCACCAAGCCGGCCAGCCCCGAGCGTCCACAGGTCCTCGGCTGGGACGCCGCCGGCACGGTGGCCGCGGTCGGATCCGAGGTCACCGGCTACGGCGTCGGTGACGACGTCTACTACGCCGGTTCGGCCGAGCGGCCCGGCTGCTTCTCCGAGCTGCACGTCGTCGACGAACGCATCGTCGGGCACAAGCCCTCGACGCTCGACTTCCCTGCGGCCGCAGCGCTCCCACTCACGTCCCTGACGGCATACGAGATGCTCTTCGACCGGCTCCAGGTGCCGCTGGGGGAAGGCGGGGGGACGCTGCTGGTGCTCGGTGGTGCCGGGGGCGTTCCGAGCATGGCGATCCAGTTTGCCGCTCGGCTGACCGGTCTCACGGTCGTGGCCACCGCGTCGCGGGAGGAGAGCCGGGCCTGGGTGCAACGCATGGGCGCCCAGCACGTCGTCGACCACCACGAAGACCTCGCCGAGCAGGTGCGCGCCCTCGGGCTGGGCGACCACCCGATCAGCTACGCCTTCAGCACCCACACCAGCGCCGAGGCCTGGCGGGCACTCGCCGCGATGGCCGCGCCGCAGGGTCGGATCGGGCTCATCGACGACCCCCAGCCGCTGGACCTGCGCCTGCTCAAGGCCAAGTCGGTCTCGGTGCACTGGGAGAGCATGTACACCCGCTCGACGTTCTGCACGCCCGATCTCGGGCGACAGCGGGAGATCCTCGACACCGTCGCCGACGTCGTGGACGCCGGCACCGTGGTGAGCCCTGCCACGCAGCATCTGGGCACCATCGACGCCGCGGGGATCCGCGCCGCTCAGGAGGCGATCGAGGCCGGGTCCGTCATCGGCAAGCTCACCCTCAGCGGTTTCTGAATCCCCGCGGCGCCGTGATCGCGGGGGTCACCAGTTGGGCTGGTCCGGGGTCAGGCTCTGCGGCAGTGTCTTGCTCCGGGGGTAGTTGACGTAGACCGTCTTGCCCGAGTGCGACCAGGCGTTCTCGAACTGCTTCCTGTCGTAGGTGAACCGGACCTGGTCGTTGCTCGGGATCAGGTGCGAGGCGGGGTCGTTCACCACCACGTTGCCCGTCTTGTCGAACCCGACGAGCACCATGAGGTGGCCGTTGGTGCCGTAGCCCGCTCCGTCGAGGTCGTCCTTGCTGAACGACAGCGAGACGACGAGGGGGATACCGGCCTTGATGAACTGCTCCGCCTCGGTGAGTGACCGCAGGCGGGTGACGAACGAGTTGAGGCCGCGCGTGCTGGCGTAGGCGGTGTTGAACGGCCAGTTGCCCGTGCCGTCGTAGGTGTAGTCGAAGACGTTGCGCGCCGTGAAGTCGACCTGCGGGTCGGCGTAGCTCGGGTCGACCCAGGACATCTCCTGGGAGTTCGGGCCCTTGTGGAAGTAGTCGACCACCATGGCGGTCGAGGTGGCCGAGCACCAGGCCTCGCCGCCGCCGTCCCACTGTGGGTACTCGCCGATGTGCTTCTCCTGGCTGTATGTCGGGACGTCGAGGGTGATGCCCTCGGCACCACCGAGCGGGCTGGCCGGGTTGTCGTCACCGGACGGCAGGCGCGAGGCGACCGCGCCGACCGAGCGGAGCGTCGGCGTCTGGTGGGTGCCCGCCGGACGCAGCAGCGTGACGCGCAGCTGGTAGCTGACCACGTCGGCGCTGCCCCGAGCGGCGAAGGTGTCGGTCCAGACCGTGCCGTCGTCGTCACCCTGGCCGTCGACGGTGGTGCGGTGGATGTGCTCGTCGCTGGAGGCCCAGCGCGCCATCGTGTACCACTTGGTGTCGTGGCCGCCCGGGTCCTCGTCACTGACGGAGTGCCCGCGCATCTCCACCTGGATCCAGGTGCCCATCGGCGTGGACGCGTTGTAGGACGCGATGAGCTGCTCGAGCCCGAAGGTCGTTGCGACGTGCGGCGAGACCCAGGTGGCGGTGTCGTAGGTGCGCGCGGCGCCGTCGCCGAACGGGTCGGTGTAGGTCATCGTGCCGGTCGCCCGCTCGATGCGCAGCCCGTACGGCGTGACCTGGACTCCGTCGCCGTGGCCCTGCGCGAGGGTGTGGCCGGAGAACTGGCGGTAGAGGATGTCGCGCTGTCCGGCGGGCTGGTCTGCCGCCGCCATCAGCAGCTTGCCGGTGAGGACCGGGGCGGCCGACGCGGCGCCGGGTGAGGTGGCCAGGAGGGCCAGGCAACCCAGGGTGACGACGGCGGTCGTGCCACCGAGACGAATACGTGATTTTCTTACGCTGCGATTCATCTGCCCGACAATAGCCTCCAAGCCGCATTTATGGGAGCTCCAAGCCCGTCCTCGGAGGAAGGACCTGGCGGTTCATGTGGTGCGGGGGACGAACGGTCGCCCCGGTCCGGTGAGCGCCCAGGCCCGCGTCCGGGTTGTGAGCGTCCGTCGGTGACGAGGGCTCAAAGGCCGAGCGCCGAGAGGTCCAGCCGCCGGAGCCGCTCCGGGTCGTAGAGCACGTCCATCGCCACGATCCGGCTGCCCGTGACGGTGAAGGACATCACCGAGAACGGTCTTCCCGCGACCACGGCGACAGCGCCGGCCGCTCCATTGACCAGCGCAGGCTGCACGGACTCGGCGAGCCGCCCCGCGAGGGCTGCGTTGGAAGCGACCTCGCGAGCGCCGCGCAGGACGACGCTCGGGCGGGTGCGCGACCCGCCCCCGTCTGCTCGGAGCACCACATCGGGGTCCAGCAGCGAGATGAGTCCCTCGAAGTCACCGTCGCGGGCGGCGGCGTAGAACGCGTCGACGACCCGGCGCTGGTGCGCGAGGTCGGGGTCGGGAGTCGTGGCCTGACCCTGCACCCGGCGGCGCGCGCGACTGGCCAGCTGCCGCACCGCCGCAGGGGATCGCTCCAGCAGCTCCGCGATCTGGTCGAACGGCACGGCGAAGAGGTCGTGCAGCACGAAGGCGAGCCGCTCGGCAGGTGTGAGGGTCTCGAGCACGACCAGCAGCGCCAGCCCGACGGAGTCCGCGAGGACCGCCTCGTGCTCGGGGTCCGCCGTCGGCTCCGCGGTGACGACCGGATCGGGGAGGCGCACCTCCAGCGCGTCCTCCCGACGCCGCTGGCGCGAGCGGAGCGCGTTGAGACAGACCCGCGACACCACCGTGGTGAGCCATCCACCGAGGTTGTCAACCGCCCCGGCGTCGGCGCGGCTGACCCGCAGCCAGGTGTCCTGCACGGCGTCCTCGGCCTCGCTGACCGAGCCGAGCATCCGATAGGCGACCGCGCGCAGGTGCGGGCGGTGCTCCTCGAACCGCTGACTCAGCCACTCGTCCTGGTCCACGTGTCACGTTCCCTTCTGGAGAGGTGTCACACCAGTAGACCCACCAAACAGCGTGAGTGTGACCGCGACCCGGTCCCTGGCCACCCCCAAGGAGCAATCCATGACCTCACCCATCCTGCTCACCGGCGGCACCGGCACCCTCGGGCGCCTCGTCATACCTCGTCTGCGCGAGGCGGGCGCCGAGGTGCGCGTGCTGAGTCGCCGCAGTCATCCGTCCGAGGAGGGCGTTCAGTTCTACGTCGGCGACCTGGACACCGGCGAAGGAGTCGCGGCGGCGACGGACGGCGTCGACGCCATCGTGCACTGTGCCGGCAGCCAAGTTGGTGACGACGACCGCACGCGGGTTCTGGTGCGGGAAGCTGCGCGCTCGGGTTCGCCGCACCTGGTGTACATCTCTGTCGTCGGCGCCGATCGGATCGAGGTGGTCAGTCGTTTCGATCGTCGGGCCTTCGGCTACTTCGCCTCGAAGCGGGCCGCCGAGCGCGTCGTGGAAGAGTCGGGGATGCCGTGGACCACGCTGCGGGCCACGCAGTTCCACGACTTGATGCTGACCGTCTCCGCCGCGTTGGCCAAGTCGCCAGTCATCCCTCTGCCAAGGGGCCGCTTCCAACCCGTCGACGCAGGGGAGGTGGCGACGCGTCTGGTCGAGCTCGCCTTCGGTGAGCCGTCCGGACTGGTGCCGGATCTGGCCGGCCCCCGGGTGTATGACGTGGCGGAGCTCCTCCGCAGCTACCTGAGAGCCACGCACCGCCGCCGGCTCATCCTGCCGGTCAAGCTGCCCGGCCGGGCGGCACGCAGCTTCACGCAGGGCGGCAACCTCGCCCCCGATCGGGCCGTTGGGCACCGTACCTGGGAGGACTTCCTCGCCGAGAACGTATGAGTGCGACGTGCCTGACTCCCCGGATCCTCCAGCCGGCAGGATCCTGTTGTAGGTCGCCGACCAGGTCGAGGTGGATGCGTGCTGGGCCGTCGATGGTCTGGACATGCAGATACGGCGTGCTGTCCGTAGGCGGAGTGACGTGGCTGATCCGGGTTCGTCGAACCACCGCCACGGCGCTGTGACCTGCGGTTTCGGGTGGTGGCCAGGGGCGGGGTCGAACCGCCGACCTTCCGATTTTCAGACAGACGTGAACCTGCAGGTCAGGGCCGGTTTTGATGGCGTCGTGCAACAACTCGTGCAACATCTCGGTCGCGTCAGTAGTTCTTGGGAAGCTTGGTGGCGTCGCCGTCCTGGGCCAGCTGTGACAGTGCCTTGGCGATCTGGGCATCGCGACCTTCGACGGCGTGCATGTAGCGCTGGGCCGCTGCGGTCGAGGAGTGACCCAGCCGCTTTTTCAGGTCGACCAGGCTCGCGCCGGTGGCCGCGGCCAGGCTCTGGCCGGTGTGCCGCAGGTCGTGGAAGGAGATCTCCACCCCGACCTTCTTCCGGGCGCGGACGAAGGCCTGGTAGACCGCGTTGCTCCTGACCCGGTTGCCCAGCCGGTCGACGAAGAAGTACTCCGTGCCGGCGAACTGGTCGGCGTGGGCCTGAAGGATCGGGATCACGTGCGGCGGGATGGTGACGGTGCGCTTGCCGGCATCGCTCTTGGGATCCTTCTCGAACCTGGTCGGCTCCTCGAGCAGCTCGACCCAGTTGCGCCGCACCCGGACGAGTCCCCGGTCCAGCTCGACGTCGTCGGTGCGCAGCGCGCAGACCTCGCCCCGGCGTAGGCCGCACCACGCCGCGAGGACGACGGCCGCCCGGAACCGGGGCGTGGTCGCCTCGACCAGTTGGGTGACTTGCGCCGGTGTGGCGATCTTCCGCTCGGGGCTGCGTTGGGCGCCGGCGCCCGGGATGTTGCAGGGGTTGCGCAGGATGGCCCCGTCCTGGACGGCGACGTTCAGCACGGCGCGGATGAGCCGGTAGGACTGGCTGATGGACGTGCGGCCACCGCTTCCGCGCAGGGCCCTGGCGTGCCAGGCCCGGACGACAGGTGGGGTGATGGTGACGATGGGCATGTCCAGGAGCTCGGTCATGTGCAAACGCATGTTCCGTCGGCAGGTCTCCGCCCAACGCAGCCCCACGCGCGGGTTCTCCTCCAGGTAGGCCTCGCAGCACTCCCGGAGGGTCCGCCGGCCCAGGCCTTCGTCGGGGATCCAGTGGCCGCGCTTGATGTCGCGATCCACACGGTCCAGATAGCGGGCGGCGTCCGCCTCGGACCGGTAGGTCTCGGGCCCGACCTGCCTGCGCCCGTCGGGGTCGATGAAGCTGGCATGGAACCGGCCCGACGGAAGTCGGCGGATCGACCCGAAGCGTCGTCGCGGCATTACCGCAGACCCAACCCACCTCGAGTCCCGATCGCTTCGACCACTCCATCGGCGATGAAGTCTTGAAGAGCCGACTCCGGGATGCGGACATGCCGCCCGACATGCACGAAGCGGATCCGTCGCTCCGCGATCAACCGCCGTGGAAAGCGTTCCGACGTGCCGAGGAGTTCGGCTGCCTGCCCTACGGTCAAGAGTCTGTCCACCGCTCCTCCTTCGTCGGTGACCTGGCCGACCAACACCGCCCTTGGAGAGGGTCGCGCTGCGGACCGCCATGTCTGATCTGCATACCAAGGCGGCGGTACACCAACGCGCAAGGGGCTGTCACAAGGGGCAGTCAGCAGTGGGCATCCCCACGGACTCTGGCCTGCTCAGGCGCAGCGAGCCAAGACCCAGCGGACCGAACGGCTGATCCGCGCGAGGATGAGGACGTTGCACGACGTGCGGTTGGACCGTTTCACCGAGCAGACGGCCGAGGCGTGGCTGAAGGCTGGCCGGCGACATCGGTGGCCGGCCTGTTGGCGGCCTCGCGTCGCCGCTATGTCGACGGCGCTCGAAGATTGGACAGTTTCGGCGGTGAAAAGTGAACACTCGACCATTGGAGTGTGATCACTTTGG